>NZ_AUDC01000012.1:300000-495079 GCF_000425265.1 Maridesulfovibrio zosterae DSM 11974 | reverse complement strand
AGATAGCCAGGATGGGCTGTTTCGATTTCCCCGCAAGCAATGTCGTCATCCTTTTTCCGTTCCAGAGCTTGAACCTGCGCTTCGGTAAGGACAATTCCTTGCTCTGCTGAAATCTTTTCCAAAGCCTTCAGGCGGAGCTTGAAATTATGAAGACCGTGCCGCAGCCAAATAGATCTAATGCCGGACGGCGAGACAAAAACACCTAATTTTCTTAGCTCGTTACTGGCTCTTGTTTGTCCATGAGCAGGAAAGTCATTTGCGTAAACAAAGACTGCGTCTTCGATAGCCTGATCAACTCTATTTTTTAGGTTTGGCTTACGACGTGATTTATCAAAAAGAGCTTCGACTCCGCCTTCTTCCTTGGCTGACTGATACCGATAAAAAGTGTCACGAGAAAAGCCCATCAACTTGCAAGCTCTCGAAACATTACCAAGCTCTTCAGCCAGATTTAACAGACCAATCTTGTGTTTTATGATGTTTTGATTGAAACTAGACATGTGGTTCTCCTTGGGCATGGTGCCCTGTTTTGATGGTTCGTTAGTATTCCCATCAAAAAGGAGAACCTCTTTTGTTTCAAGAGGAAATGTCAGATCAAGTCGGAACTAATACAGCTAATTGATTTACTGGCTGAATTTTTGGTTGTTTTATTTCGGGTCGTTTTTTTCATAATCTGCAACTCTGTCTATAAGTTCGTTACCTTTCGTGAGATCTAGGTTGGTCCCTCTTTTTTTTAAAATTGATATTTTTGTGTCCGATTTCTTCCTACCGGTAGGTTCTTCACTATATTGTACAAGTTTACTTTGATTGACACTGGTTTACCCACAAGCCTATCATTACGATTATGATTGACAAAACATCTGCCATAGAAGCCGTTATAAATAAGCTTAAGAAAATTCCAGTGGGACGCGGGCTGGATTTGCGGACCTATAAGCGTGACCGGTCCGTGATTATAATGCATACGAATGAAGATTTGTTTTCTGTAATTGAGGATGGGTTTGAGAAAGAGCAGTTTTCGACAGACCTTAAGGGAATGAAAAAGCTTCTTAAGAAGCTTTTGAAGCGTGAATTCCCACGCAGCAACAAGATACGTGTTTATGAAATTGATAGAAACGATTTTGGCATGTGAGTTTCAGATACGGGCTATGCTGGCTGATCTGTAATACCCATGACTTTGCATAAAAATATCGGGGCGATCTCACATGAGGTCGTCCCTTTTTTGGGTCTTACAATTGTCTTTGTTGGCTAAGGAGTGCTGTCGTTATGTCAGTACAGTTAATAATTAATCAAGGGTATTCTAAACGGAGGAGCTGGTAAGGATAATTTATTGATTCCTATCGTTGCTATGATTGCATTTGTTATGATCGGAGATAAGGAAAAGATATTGGAGCCAGATATGGACGGTTACTGTATAGTCTTTTCATAAAGTCGTGGTGAAGAATTAATTCTTACATTTTAGCACCTTTCTATGGTGACCGACTGTTTTAAGAACAGCCGGTCAAATTGGTTTTCAATCCACCTAATCATCACTTGCAATCGCATTGAAACCGCATTCGGCTTCACATGCACCGCAATCAGTACAGTTTTCATTTATTTCGTAGTAATTTGTTCCATCGGGGTGGAATATTGCCTCAGTAGGACAGGCACTTTGACATGCTCCGCAAAACTGGCACTCTTCAGGGTCGATTTTATGCATTTTTTCTCCTTGTAAATAACAATAATGATAAAATTGTTATTGAAATAGTGTTTATTTTGAAGTTTAATTTACACTTTCATACATTAGGGTGTCAATTTAAACATTCACAGTAAATTGTTCAGGAATTGTTTTTTTAACCGGCTTCGGGTGGTTAACGGAGCTGGTTGCAACTGAATATTTGAGTAATATGTACAGTTGAGTCATAATTCTGAAAGGTGGTAATTATATGAAGTTAAATTCTATTCAAGTTTCAATTCTAATAAAGTTAAGCAAAGATAATGGTCTTGATGTGGATGAATACATTAAGAAATTTTCCTTGGAATTTATCGAAATACAAAGGGATCAGCTTGGGGAGCTTACTCAGGCTGAGGGAGATGCGTGGATTAATAAAGCGTATGTTTTGTCTTTGAATGATGTTGATTTGGGTTGTTGATTTCCTGTGCCATATTAATTCCAGAGCAGTGTATACTGTTTCGGTCTGCAATATTATAGAACTTTTAAAAAACACTGAGCCGGTCTTGTTAGAGGAAGGTCCTTTCTTGTGGACTCTGGTGAAGGGGAGGCAGTGAGAGAGCAGGATATCCTACGATGTAATCATAACTAGTTCTGTCAGGAGTTACTATGGGCGAACTTATCCTTGCCGGCGCTGGGCATGCGCACATGCTGCTCATGGAAGCCATCCCGGACATCATTGCGGACGGACACCGCGTCACGGTCATCAACTCGGATGATCGTCACTATTATTCGGGTATGGGGCCCGGTCTGCTCGGAGGTGCTTACCGCCACGACGAGATCAGTTTTCCCGTGAAGTCCATGGTGGAAAGCCGAGGTGGTGCTTTCGTACTCGGTAGGGTTGCCCGTATAGATCCGCACAAACGTCTGGTCATTCTTGAATCCGGGCAAGAAGTTCCTTACGACGTGCTTTCCTGCAACCTTGGCAGCTACGTACCCAGCGGTCTTGCAGACGAGGGTTGCCCCGATGTCTATACCGTAAAACCCATACAAAACCTTTTGCAGGCTCGTATGAGGATTCAGGAAATTGCCTCGGAGCGTTCGGTGCGCATCGGTATATGCGGAGGCGGTCCCGCGGCGCTTGAAATGGCCGGCAACGTCTGGGCAGCAGCCAAAGAGCAGTCCCGTTTCGGTGCGAAAGTGCAGATCTTTACTGGCAGCGCATTTCTGCACAATCTGCCGGACAGAGTGCGCAGCCTTGCAATTAGAAGCCTGAAAAAACGTGGAATCGACATTGTTCAGGGCAGTTACGTGGGGCATGTGGCAACCGGCTGCGTTATATTGCAAGACGAGCAACAATATGAACAAGACATCATTTTTCTGGCATTGGGCGTAAAGCCCTCTAAAGTCTTCGCTGCATCGGATATGCCCACTGGGAAGGATGGCGGACTCATGGTCAACAGCTACCTGCAAAGCATTTCTCACCCGGAAATTTTCGGTGGAGGCGATTGTATCTGGTTCGAACCGACTCCTCTGGATAAAGTGGGCGTTTATGCTGTGCGTCAGAACCCCGTGCTCGTCCACAATGTGCGGGCGCAGCTTGGAGGACGCAGTCTAAAGGCGTTCGATCCGGGCGGTTCCTATCTTCTCATATTTAATATCGGGGGCGGGGAAGGCATATTGTACAAAAACGGATTGAGCTTCGGCGGGCCGCTCGCTTTCTGGATCAAGAACTATATCGACAGGAAATTCATTAAGCGGTTCAAGACGGACGGGAGCTGACTTTAAATTCTCAGAGACTGTCCGTCATCTATAGAGCAGTTCACTCTAGATCCATGTCACGCCCCTTGGCGTGACAGGTGTGGAACCGCCCGAAGTGGTTAATTAATTCAAAGAATTCATTTTGGATGATTGGTCGGGGCATTTCAGGTGATGCTGAAATTTTACGTGATATTTCTGATCATTTGTGTCTTGCGTGTTGGGGGCGTTGTACAACAACCTGTTCAGATAAGGGCTTTTGTAGCATGGATTGGAAAGGCTCTTATCTAATTCTGACTGAATCACAGCATAACCATCTAGCGTGAAATGGCACAAGGTGTGATTGATCTCAGCCCACTCAGCTACGGGCACCTTCTCATCGTATGGAAAATTAGCAAAATTTTTCCTTCCCATGTGTACATAGGCTAGAGAATTATGTGCCTTTTCAACCCTTTTATTAATTGATTTCAGGTAATCATCTGAGATGTCTTCCCGCAACACATTCATAAGATCGGTTGTTAGGCAACCTTTAACTATGTTCAATACTGTACTGCTGGCAAGCCAGGATGCAACATCGAGACTCTCGCCCCTTCCGCCTCCGCAGCTAAGCGTTTTTACTGGGTTGTGCCCTGTGGGAGTAATTTTCTCAACATATTTTGGAAAAGCTAACTGGGCATCACTTGGAATGCAATCCCGGAACTGATCGCTTAATCTCCTATGTCTTTCTTTTTTTACTATTCTCAGCAGTAGACCTTTTTCAACAAAATGAAATAGCAAAGTTGGGTTAACAATCATTCGTCCCAGATCTTCAGAGTAATGGCTACCAATATACCCTTGTACTTTTTTCTTGAACCAAAGCGGAATATTTTCAGTAATACCATACTCTTCTTTTATCAATCTAGTATTTAAAATGCATACGTCGATGTGCCTAGAGTTTACCATAATATCCCCAAAATCCCTGATTTGGCAATTATCAGCATACTTTCCAGCTAATAAAACGGTTAACTCCATTAATTTTGCATAGCTTAAGGCAATAAAAGGAAAATATTTAACATCGGAATTCTTTGATATGCCTTCTAGCTCGACTTGTCTTAAAGTAATAAATTCCTCATCTAAATTCTCTGTATCTATTTTTGAATCCAGGAACTCATTAAATCTTATTAAATCTCCAACTATCATGTCCACCTCTCACTCTTTATGCCAAGTGGGAAAGAATTTGCTTTGCTCTGTTTTCACCCGTGAGTCGTTCTGAAAAAAATAAGTGTATTTGCTGGTCGGAGTTGTTCTGTATCCTTTCCGAGCAGTAGAAATGCCAAGAGCGCACAAAGGTCACCCAGCACATACATCCACAAGGTAAGTTGAAGGGCGATTCTAAGTATAGTTAAGGTAATATGTGCTCAGATTGACACAATATGTTTGCCAAGCAAAATCGCAGGATAAAAGTAATAAATCGAAGGTTATAAGAAAGTTTCTTATTCAAGATACTACAATTACGATCTGAAATTGATGTTGTGCGTGATGGAGGTGTTCGGGAGTGGAGAACAATTTGGGAGCAAGTAAGAGGGATTAATGCAAAGTAAAAATATAGTTATGCTTCAGTTGCTGTTACAGCTGGGGCTGAATAGTAATAATGGATAGAGAAGTACAAGACATGCACCTCCGGTAATTCCCCCAACCCCCAAAACCACAACACCCACTCCAATCCAACCAGCCCAAAACCACAAAAGGTTTCCCATCTAATTTCCCAACAAAAAAAGGACTTACATCATAGTAATGTAAGTCCTTAAATTTACTGGTCGGGGCAGGATGATTCGAACACCCGGCATCTTGCTCCCAAAGCCGTTGAAGGATGTTGTAGACATTGAAATCATTCGATAAATTTTCGCATTGGAGACATTTTTTCGATATTTTTAGGGATTTTTTGGGGGGGGAACGGTTCCCCGTGGTTTTGCTTAGTTTTCTTCGAAAGCATCTTTTAAATAGATATGTTTATCAGCAAGACGGACCTGAACTACCTATTTCAGGTCCGTCATATTTTTTATTGTTGTTCTGCTTGTGCCGCATGCTTGGCTGAAAATGTCGTGTTTTCAGTCCGATGCGGTAAGTCTTTAACTTAGAAGGAGCAATGGACTTGGCTGATGAATTTGATGTGAGGAAGAAGGATTGGAAGGACTTAACTTCAGGGCAGCGCATGTACGGCGAAACCGAACCCCCTGAGATGCAAATTGAAACTCAATGGGAAATTGTGGAGCGCAGCACAGGCGAGAAGTTGGCTGTACCGGTTATGGATAGGTCTGGGTTTTCCAAAGGTGACATTTTATACCCGACCATGCGCAAACCGGAAGTGCAGGTCAGATGGGATGAAAAAGAGCATGAGTACGAAGCTGCAAAGGAACAGTATGAGCGGATCAAACGCATGTGTCATGCTCGGTTCATCCGTGAAAATTCAGGTCACGCATTGGCGCAGGGCTTGTCGGAAACAGAATATGGGAGGGGCGTTTTAGCTGAATTTGATAAAGCCTGTGAGCTTTCTGCCCTGCAGCATCAGCAAAAGCAGCCCTCGCATCCATACGCCCAAACAGGAACCGGAGATGGCATCCATGACGAACTTGTCAAAGATGGTATTGAAGTTGATCCTGATAAAAAAGTTCGCACCATCATTTTTACCGTTCCCGGTGTTGATAATCCATACGCAATGCTGGCGACTGCGAAGGGAAGACGTATTATTTGGCGAGTGATCAAGTTGGATCAGTTTTTATGGTTGCTGATGATCACGGAAACGAGGTAAAGCGAATTATCTATGATTCGTATGAACATCTGCTAATGGATACAAACAAGCAATTATATCTTCCGCTTGGTTTTGCATCCGGGCTTACTGATACAGATACCGGGTTGGTTCATTTCGGTTTCCGGGAATATGATCCTGAAGTAGGTCGTTTCACTGCCCAAGATCCGCTTGGGTATGGCGGTGGTGATGTGGATGTTTACGGGTATTGTCTGGATGATCCGATTAATTTTAATGATGAAATGGGATTGGAGGCTGGCGGGATCGGACCGATTAAGATTAGACGGGAGAATTTGGGTACATTCTATCGCTGGCAAGCGGGTAAAAAGGCATGTGCTAATTGTGCAAAATTGGACGGGGAATTCTTTGAATCTCCAGCTGTCGAACGACCTCATCCGAACTGTAGGTGCCAGTTAGTCGAATGTACTGTTTGGGAATGGAGAAATGTTTGGGAGCAAGTGAAGGAGTTTGGAGCTGAATATGAATATATTCATGCTTTCGTTGCAGTGTCAGGTGGGACAGCATATTGGCGAAAATATTATACAGCAGAAGAACAAAGGTCCAAAAGGATAGTTAGAGAATGTGAGGATTCAAAGACGGAATTATTAAATGAAATAGAAACTCGAAAAGTTAACAAGATTGATATTGTTGAAACAGATGTCACTGTGATTCACCAAGGTAGAGATCCTCATGGTGATCGAGTATTTACTTTTCACCCTAAGACAGGAAACAGAGTTGATCTCAATAATAATTAATACAACACTGGCTATCATTATTTTAGTTTCTCAAACTGTCTGGGCCTCATCTGACGTGTCCCAGTTTTTAGGGCCATTACCAGGAGAGACTATAAATATTAAATCTAATTCTTTTGGCATCACCAAAAGACGAATATGTACAAAAATAAATGATGACGGAAGTTATGCAATTGAAGAATGGACGAAGTTACCTAAAGTAAAAAAAATTTCACCAGAAGACAGAGCAAGGACGAAGCTGCCCCAAGGAGTTAGCTATGCGGATGATCTTCCAGACGAAACAATGTATTGCTACAACCTTGCTGTTGAAAATGGGCAATTAATTTTTAACAAGGGTAAAAAAAACGAAAATATTATTCTCGACTTAAACAATAAAGAATGGAGTCAATATATCTGGTCTTCTGCTGGAAAGATAAAAGCAGATTATATTATTGTTAAAGAAGAGGAAAAAGTAGTGCTAGGTAAGCTACGGCAACTTGTGCATGTTAAATATTCTTTTGATCTTGCAGGGATGCATTGTGAGGAGTTGTACGCAGTGGCTTCGGGGTTGGGTATAATTTATACGGAGAGCTTAGCTCCAGGTTCAAACAAAATTACGTCTACTTTGGTTGAAGAATAAATTTAAAGCCAGTCTCCCCGGAGGCTGGCTTTAAATTTATGGAGGTGCGTCTTGCTCCTAAAGCCGTATGCGAATCTTTAAGGCGTTGAGAATATTAAATATTTTTGTTTTTTCTGGGCGTTTTTTCCGAAATTTTTAGGGGCTTTGGGGGAAACGGTTCTCCTTTTATTTTCAATTAGAGTTGTTGTTCCACGCCCATGCTTTGATGCAAAATTCTGCTGATGATGAATGTGTTCTAGCTGATGTGATAAAAAATTAGGTGTTTCCACACTGGATATTTCAGGTACCCATTTCGGATATTAAAGTGTTGCCAGGACAAAAAGATTCGGCTTCCGTGGATAATGTCTGGTAACGGTGAAAAATTTGAAAAGGTGTCGTTTTGAAGTGTGTGCCAACAAAAAAAGGACTTACATCATATTAATGTAAGTCCTTAAATTTACTGGTCGGGGCAGGATGATTCGAACACCCGGCATCTTGCTCCCAAAGCAAGCGCGCTACCAGACTGCGCCATGCCCCGCTTAGTGATGCGCCGTTTCGTTGTGCGCAGAAAAGGGTTTATTGAAATCGGGTGTGCTTGGCAAGCTTTTTCTTTAATTATTTTAAAAATATTTACATCTTTTTGCTGTGTAAGTATGCTTTGTTTGTATAACACGCTGTTATGATTGGATATTTATTTAAACACACCATTTAGCTCACATCCGCAAAATTTGCACATTCCCTGCTCCAGTCCGACATTCTCCATATCAAAGCCAAATCTTTTAATGAGCTCTTTATTGCAGGATGGGCAGAAACTTGTAGAATGTTCATCTCCGGGAACGTTGCCGACGTAAACATATTCCAGTCCTGCATCACTTCCTATGTTCCGTGCTCTGGTTAATGTTTTCATGGGGGTAATGCCGCAATCCAGCATTTTAAAGTCCGGATGAAATCTTGAAATATGCCATGGCACTCTTTCGCCCAGTTCTCCAGCAATGAATGCAGCAAGTTTTTTTAGTTCATCAGCAGAATCATTTTTACCGGGAATGAGCAGGGTTGTTACCTCCACCCACCAGCCGTTTTTTTTCATATGCTTCAGGTTTTCCAGAACCGGACTGAGTTTACCATTGCATATTTCAGTATAGAAATCGTTATTGAAACCTTTCAGATCGATGTTTGCAGCGTCAATCAGTCCTGTTAATTCATCAATGCATTCAGGACTTTGAAAACCGTTGGATACCATTATATTTTTAAGTCCCTTGCTATGAGCAATCCGTGCAGTATCCTGCATTAGCTCGAAGAAAACGGTCGGTTCAGAATAGGTGAAGGATATGGACTCGCAATTATGGGCTATGGCTGCATCAACTAATGTTTCAGGCGTGACTTTTTGGCCTGTTATGTCGCGGCCTGTTTTGGGATGCTGGGATAAAGATGCGTTCTGGCAGAATTCACAGCCGAAATTACATCCCTGTGTTCCTAATGAAAATGTTTTTGTACCGGGCAGAAAGTGGTAGAGTGGTTTTTTTTCTACAGGGTCGATATTCAGGGCGGCAACGCGATCATAAGTCTTGGTCATGAGTTGACCGTCAACATTCTGCCGTACACCGCAAATGCCGTGCTCACCAGATTCAATAATGCAAAAATGGCTGCAGAGTCGGCATTGCAGCTTGTTTTCTTTAAGGCTTTTCCAGAGTCTTGCCGGGTGAAGCATGTCTGATTCCTTTATGGTTTTATTTCCGGGACAACAAAAATAGGTCCAACATTCTGATTTTGGTTCTGCTCTTTTTCTCTGGGCTTAACGCTCATTGTGTTGGAATTACTATCTGATTTAATAGTAATATCTCTTTTACCGTTGCTTGTGCCGAAGACATTATTTTTTCTGTCCCTGGCAGTATCCTTGTTTATGAATTTCGTACCGGCAAAAGAAGATCCTGATATTATCAGGGACAAAATAATAAGCAATACTGATAAAGTTTTCTTGTACATGGTTTTTCTCCGTGTCATACTATAAACTGTTATTTCGTATGGTGCAAACTATGGACCTTTTTTATTCTGAATCTGGAAAAAGAGGTAAGGTTGATCCTTGAACTCTTGACGGATTCAGCATATACAGTCTCTTCTTATAGACTGTTAGGAGATAATAATATGGCAAGTCGTTCTGATGCATACAAAGCAGCCGGTGTCGATATCGATGCGGCTAATGATTTTATAGGCCGCATTAAAGGGATGGTGGGCTCCACCTTCACGAAAGGTGTGGTCACTGATATAGGTGGTTTTGGCGGGCTGTTCAAGCTTGATCTGAACCAGATGGAAGAACCGGTTCTCGTAGCAGGAACTGACGGAGTAGGAACTAAGCTTAAACTCGCTTTTGCTTTAGATAAGCACGATACCATCGGTATCGACCTTGTCGCTATGAGCGTAAACGATATTCTCGTTCAGGGTGCTAAGCCTCTTTTCTTCCTTGATTACTTTGCAACCGGCAAACTGGAATCCGGTGTTGCTGAAGAAGTGCTCGCAGGTATTGTGGAAGGATGTAAAATTTCCAGCTGTGCACTGCTTGGCGGTGAAACAGCCGAAATGCCTGGTTTTTATGCTGACGGAGAGTATGACCTTTCCGGTTTTTGCGTAGGTATGGTTGATAACGCTAAGATTGTTGATGGTTCATCCATCACCATCGGTGATACAATCATCGGTCTTGAATCTTCCGGTATCCATTCTAATGGTTATTCTCTGGTTCGTAAGCTTTTTGATGAATCAGGGCTTAAAGCAGATGATCTGCTTCCCGGTACTGATGAAAAAATCGGTGAAGCTCTGCTGACCCCGACCAGACTTTATGTTGATGCTGTTCATAATCTTTCTCGTGATATTGAAATCAAGGGAATGGTTCATGTTACCGGCGGTGGTTTTTACGATAATCTGCCCCGTATCCTGCCTAAACAGGTGACAGCAGAAATTAATTTCGGATCATGGGAAGTTCTGCCTGTATTTAACTGGCTTAAAGAGCAGGGTAACCTGAGCTGGCCTGAAATGCTCCAGATTTTCAACTCCGGCATCGGCTACATTCTCGTAGTTGCGAAAGACCGTGAAGAAGATGTTCTGAACAGACTTTCCGGTATGAAAATCAACTCATGGAAGATTGGCGAAATCACCGCACGTGACGGTGATGAAGAACAGGTTCAAGTCAACTTCTAGTTTTTGTTTTTTTGAGAATTTAAAGCCCTCTGAGCATTTAGCTTAGAGGGCTTTTTCTTTGTCAATCAAGTTCCGCAAAATGTTTGGTATACACGTTCTGAAGGCTTTGGGCTATCAGCATATCGAGATTTGTCAGATTGATCATCGTAGGGGGTGCTGAGTACTTCAATTAGTTGGTTGGCGTATGAGTAATCTCTATCTTGGGTGGCATATTTTATAGCTTCTTCAACCAGATGATTGCGGGCAATGAAAGCCGGATTAGCTTTATGCATAGTTTCATATGCGTCTGCTTCTGAAATTCCGTGCTCTTCGAGCATCATCTTCCAGTCAATGAGCCATTTTTCAGCTGAATCAGGTTCAGAGAATTGTTTGATAAATATTTCTTCATTATTTATGGCACGGGAGAGAGAGCGGAACGTGTTTGTAAAGTCTGCCTTAGCTTTATCCATCATTTCAAGAATGCGATTAAGGATCTCGAACGTTTTTTCGTCAGCGCCCTGTATCCCTATTTTTCGGCTCATTTCAGAAAAATAGTACTTTTTAAACATGTTCTGAAATTTATCAATAATGGTTTCGCCGATTTCTCTGGCCTTACTTTCATTGTCATGAAAGAGAGGGAGCATGCATCCAGCCAGCGCAGCCATATTCCACTGGGATATTTTCGGCTGTCTGCCGTAGGCGTAGCGTCCATGGTGATCAATGGAACTGAAGACCGTTGCCGGATCATAACTGTCCATGAAAGCACATGGCCCGAAGTCTATTGTTTCGCCGCAGATGGAAGTATTGTCGGTATTCATTACACCATGAATAAATCCAACCCGCATCCATTTAGCGATAAGATTTGCCTGCATTTCGCATACTTTTTCAAGCAATGCGGTATATGGATTTGATGCTTCTTTCAATTGAGGGTAGTGGCGGTTTATAACATAGTCAGCAAGAATCTTTACTGATTCATTGTCACGTCGCGAAGCAAAAAACTCAAAAGTTCCGACTCTGATGTGACTTGATGCAACTCTGGTAAACACGGCTCCGGGAAGTTCTTTTTCCCGGAAAACCGTTTCACCGCTGCGGACCATAGCCAGCCCCCTAGAGCTTGGGATTCCAAGGTTGGTTATGGCTTCACTGATAATGTATTCACGAATAACGGGGCCGAGAGGAGAGCGTCCGTCTCCTCCGCGTGAAAATCTGGTCCTGCCGGAACCTTTCAGCTGGATGTCATAGCGTTTTCCAGCTTTATTTATAATTTCACCCAGAAGAACTGCCCGTCCGTCACCAAGCTGTGGAACAAAGTGACCAAATTGATGCCCTGCATACGCCTGAGCAATTGGCTCGCTTCCTTCAAGAAGTTTGTTTCCTGAGAATATTGCTGCAAGTTCTTCCTGTTTTTCAGGAAGTTTTAAGCCCAGTTCATCTGCAAGCTCATGATTCAGCTTGATCAGTTCGGGGCTTTTCACTTTCTCCGGAATAATTTTCTGGAAGAATTTTTCCGGCAATCTGGCATAGCTATTGTCAAATGGCATACAGATTACTTTTTACTCCACTTGCCGCTGGCGTCTTGAATAAACCATCCTGATGGAGCACGTTTTTGCCATACATCAGCGAAGATTGTTTTAATCTTACCTATATCTGATCCGGGAATGTTCATCGAGGCAGCAACTTCAGAATAGAGTTGTTCACGGGTTTCATTATCCTGCGATATCAGGCGGCGCAGTTTAGCGATATCCTTGATATTCAGGCCTTCCTTGCTGATTATTTCGAGGAATCCTTCATTGTTGATGCCGATATTCCCTGAATTGTAATAGGGAAGAAGTGATTGGTGATCATTTGAAATAGATTTTTTAAGCCCTCGGATAGCTGAGTTTGATTTATTCAGGCTTTCAATATCAGACTGAGTAACAGGCTGGGCATGGGCTGTATTTGGCGAAATGAAAGCCATGAAAATCTGTAGAGAAGACTGGTCATCATTTTTAATATTTTTTTGCGAATTGTTTCCATAAACATCTTCGACAATATCTTCAGCGGCTTTTTCAACTTGGGCTGCAGGGAAGTAGATATTAACAGTAACACAGGCTGCAAATGATAGAAGCGCGAACAGGGTTAAAAATTGTGCGGTTTTTTTAAACATTTTAAACTCCTACTGGTTTATTTTATTAATTATTTATAACTCTTTTCAATCTTTTAAGCATGTCAGAAAAGCTGATTAGATTTTTGGGATTGCTATTTACTACATTGATACCGAATAGAGGTGGTTTTTTAATAATGTACTCGATTCCATCCTCTCTGATCAACCCTCGTATTTTGAAGAGATCATCGTCAAGTGTACACTCCAACCCAAGTCCCGCATAGCTGAATTCTTTAAAAAAACTGGAAAACATTCCAACTCCTGCTCCAGTTAGTCCTGACCCTGTTCCGATAACAGATAATGTATTTACGGCCTTGAGACTGATATTACGGCTGCTGTCAGATTCCGGTGTGGTGATGGCGTATAGTCTGAAAGAAGCCGGTTGGTCATACGCAATCACCAGATCGTTCAGGTCAAGATCCATGCGTCCAGTTATCCTGCCAATATCGAGGGCTTTGCTGAGTGGAGCCAAATCTAAATTTTTGACGTGAAAATCAGCACCGTATTGGCGGGACGGTTCAAAAAGATTTTCAGCATAAATTTCAGAAATAGTCATGTTTCCACTGTAAACTACTCCTGATAATTCTCCGTTAGTCGATAAGTGATCTTTAAGTAACCAGAACTCCATATCTCCATCAATTTCACCATCTACAGGTAGTGACTCCGGTGAGAAGGCAAGCATATTAATATTTTTAGCATCGACAATTCCATGCAAGATGAATTTGTCAGAAAAGGGATTTTTTATATTCAGGTCGGATAATTTTAGAGTTCCACCCTCAATGTCCATTTGGGGTAGATTTCCGAATTCTACTTCATTTGAGGAAATAGTGAGCGGGAATTTAAAGTTTTTAATAATGATAGGCTTAGCGTCAATTTTTGCAATTTCAATGAATCCTGCGTCAGGTGTAGTCAGGCTGTCATCGAGCTGTGGCTTAAAATTTTCTCCAAGTATGATGGTAAAAGGTAATTGTGATTTTATACCTGAAATCTCTATTGCATTTGAAGTGAATGTGCCATGTATAATTTCAGTATTTCCAGTTATGTCAGTTCTTTTATATCCACCATTTATATCTGCATTAATAGTCAGTTGCCCGTCTGCTGAAATATCACCTAGCGATAATGGGTCTACAGCAAATAGTTTAAAAGGATCTTTAAGCTGATCGATTCTTAGGTGCAGTTCAGCTGAATATTTCAAGTTTTTATATAAATCAGTAAGTTTACCTTTTAGAGAAAATTTGCCTAAACCATGCCAATTTATATTTCCGTAAGCAGAAATATTGCCTTTCCTGTTAGGCAAAGTAGAGTCTAGCTTTGCTTTAAACGGATGATTATTCAAATCAATGTAAAAAGTATTTAAAAGAGCTTCTCCTCCACTGAGTTCAATGCTGGCCGAAAATTTAGAACTATCAAGTGTTTTTCTTATTAAAAAAGAACCTGAAGAACCATCAACAAGGAAATTACCGTCCGGTGAAGCTGTAGATAGTTTTTTAAAATCAAGTCGCAGGTATGCCTCAGGTGTGGTTCTGAGATGGTTAATTTTAATTGTAAGTCCCAGTTCTGCAGTTTTATCCCACTCTGAGAATTGGGTATAAAACCTATTTGCTAATTCTTTTAGTAAAGGCAGCGGGTCAACGATTTCGACTGTCAAACTTCCTTCATGGTATGGTGAGTATTCAAGGTTGGCTCTTACGGTAGGCAGCGTACCAATTTTTATATTAAGGCCATGGAAGACACTTTTTTCGGAAACAGTATCAACGGTTCCATTACCTTTAATTATTATATCGGGGTTATTTATATTTAATTCTGGGAGCTGGAACTTAAGGTTGTGAATATGAAGAAGCGTATTGTTTAGTTCAATGTTTCTCATTCCAGTCTTAAAATTAGTTCTCAGTTTAATCGGTCCAGATTCAAATGAGTCCGCGCTGCTGGTAAACTGACCGTTAAATTTAAATTCTGTGTTTTGAATATGCTGAATGCGGCCCTTAAGTAGTCCTGCTATTCCTGTCTGTGGAAATGAAATAGCAAGCTTCCAATTCAACCCAAAGAGTTCCTGACTTGCCGCAGCAAAACACCATGACTGCAGCAAAAAAAATATGATCAGGTAAAAAAATATAAATGCAGGACGTATTCGCATAAGGATCTTATACACTTCATTTTATCGGATTGGGAAGGTCTTAAGACGGTTTTGATAGGAATTGATGGACGACCATATAGAAAGGGGCGGAGCCTAAGCAATTCGAACCTGGTCCTCCGGCGTGGCAGAAGGGATGTTGCAATGATCGGGTATAATCTGGAAGATATTAAGCTGAGTGATGTTCGTTTAATATTTTTTGGATGTACATAAACGATAATCTATGAAATATTTTGATAAGGTGTATTTTTATATGTAATAAATTTAAAGTAATATTTTATAGTTATCTGTCGTGTGCGACCCAGACTGTTTAGGTGTAATATAATGCATATTTTTCATTCTATTAGATTTAATTTAGTTCTTTTGGCTGTGCTGGGAATACTCCCGATGCTGGTAATATTTATTCTTATTGGTATTGAGCGTCGGGCAAATGAAATTGAGCACGCTGAACATACAGCATTCCGGCTGGCAGAATCTTATGCTTTTACAGAAAATCAAGAACTTAAACGGATTAAGACAGTCTTAGCTAACTTGTCCCAATCACCTGTTGTCCAATCTTTAGATGAGGCTGCTTGCAACGAACTTTTCAGAAAATATCTTCAGGCAAATCCAACCTATGCAAATTTTGCAATGATGGATACCAAGGGCTTTGCAATGTCCTCAGCACTGCCTTTTAAAAAACCTAAAGACTTATCTAATCGCAAAGAAGTCAAAGGCGCTTTGGCTACAGGGTTATTTTCGATAGGGGAAGTTTCCATTGGGCGGGTTAGTAAGCTTCAGATACTTCCTGTCGCATACCCTGTCCGTAATGACCGAGGGGAGTTGATCAGTGTCTTGATAGCCGCTTTAAAGCTGCAGGGACTAGAAACTCTGTTTCAACACACGAACTTGCCATCAGGATCATTTGTAGGCTTGATTGACCATAGGGGAAATCGCTTGTTCCGATATCCACTCGATGGTCGGAAGATTGGAACACCAATCCCGGCGACCATCTTTAAGCGTATTACAGAGATTAAGAAGTCCGGAATGTTTAGTGCTATGAGTGGGGGCGGTGTGGATATGGTCTTCGCAGTGCGACGCCTTGCAGGCAGTAATGATCAGGATCCCTACCTTGATATTATCGTGGGAATGCCGCGCGAAGTTCTTATAGAGGAAGTTGATGATGATACTTTTTCATATATAGTGTTGAGTGGTGTTGCTTTTGTTTTTTCCATTTGTTTAGCTCTTTTAATCGGCCATAGCTTGATTCATACTAAAATGCTGGACCTTGTTGCGGTAACGGAGCGTTTGAAATTGGGAGACTTAAAAGCTCGGTCGGAACTTTCGTATTCAACAGGAGAGTTTGGACAACTTTCACATTCCATTAATAGTATGGCAGATGCGCTGGAGAAGGAAGTAGAGACTAATGCAAAGGCAGAACAGGAAGTGCAGGACCTTCGCAACTATCTTTCAAATATTATTGATTCCATGCCTTCGGTCATTATTGGTGTTACTTCGGATGGAGTTGTTACTCAGTGGAATCTCAAGGCCGAAAATGATTTAGGTCTTTCCAAGGATGATGTTCTTGGAAAAAGAATTGAAGAGGTCTCCCCGTGTCTGGCTGCTGAAATGGAAAAGGTTCGTGTCGCCATACATTCACGAACCGTGCAGGCTGAGAATAAGCATGTGCGTATAGAAAATGGTGAAACAATTTATGAAGACATAACAGTCTATCCCTTGATAGCCAATGGGGTTCAGGGCGCTGTTATTCGCATTGATGATGTGACTGATCGCGCGAATCTTGAACATATGCTTGTGCAGTCCGAGAAAATGATGTCTGTAGGCGGTCTTGCTGCCGGGATGGCTCATGAAATAAACAATCCTTTGTCGGGCATTTTGGGAAATGTTTACAATCTCAATAAGCGATTACTTACAGCAATGGACTCTAACAGGCAGGCAGCTAATGAATGTGGAATTGAACTTGAGCAGGTGCAGAAATATCTTGAGAAAAGGAAGATTCCCAAGATGATTGAGGCCATCAGGGATAGTGGCTCCCGGGCAGCGTCCATTGTCAACAATATGCTCAGCTTCAGCCGCAAGAGTAATAAGAAGATGGAACCGTTTCACTTACCATTTCTAATGGATAAAACTCTAGAGTTGGTTGCCAACGATTATGATCTTAAAAAATGGTATGACTTTAAGCAGATAGAAATAGTTCGTGAATATGAGGAAGACATGCCTAATGTGCTTTGCGAAGGTAATGAGATGCAGCAAGTTTTTCTTAATCTGTTTAAGAATGGAGCTGAAGCAATGGTTGAGAAAGACTACGGAATGGAGAGTCCTCGCTTTTATTGTCGGATATACCGACAGGCCAACATGGCAGTGATGGAAATTGAAGACAACGGCCCTGGCATTGATGAATCTACCGTGGCCAGAGTTTTTGAACCTTTTTACACGACTAAGGCAGTCGGCAAAGGGACAGGGCTTGGACTGTCGGTTTCATATTTCATAATTACCGATCAACACAAAGGCATCATGTCGGTGGAGTCTTCAGTCGGTAAGGGAACAAAATTTACAATTAAAATTCCTCTACAAGTCTAACTAATAGGTGTGTTGACTTTTTGTATCCACCAACCATCCCCACTCTTGTATCCAACTCAAAAACAGAAAAAGCCATCAATCTTTCGATTGATGGCTTTTTCGAGAAAAGTGGCGGAGCCCAAGCAATCTGACCCCTCGGCCTCTGGCGTGGCAGACAAGTGAACTTGCCGCTGAATATTACAGGTTAAGATGTTATCTTAACAAGGTAAGATGATAAGTGTGCAGAATCTCTTGATGCTCAAAGCCAGTCATAGCCTTTTTTGTGCATGCAATTTATGATAACGGAATGTCGTCACAGGATACTCTGCTTGCCCCCCCAGCTAGATTCACCGAATTACAGTAGTTCTTCTTATAAATTACATATACTACATAATCATCAATCAAAAAGGGTAATATTTAACGTTTTAAGACGTCACCATAAAAATTGGATCATTAATGCTAGCTACTTCTATGAATTTTTGTTCTTTAAGAAAATATTTTGTAATTTTATTTGTGTGTTTGTCGGTCTTCCTGTTGAACGGCAATACTGGTTGTGGGGTTGATCCGACGACGCGTATTTTTAAAAAAACCGAGGTTGAAGATTTCAGCCAAATGGGCTGGCTGGAAGCCTATGATGCATTTCATGCGCTGATGCAAAAGCAGTATGCCTTTGGTGATTGGAAAGGGATAGATTGGAGTGCACTTGATAATAGTATACGGCCTAAAGTTGTTATTGCTGAAGCCGCTGCGGCTGGAGACGACTATATAAAAGCACTTCTTGAGTATACGAGATCTATACCGGATGGGCATATATCTTGGAACAATCCAATATTCGGTATTATTGAACCAAATATTAAAGGAAGTTACGGTCTTGGAATGATCGGTCTTGATGACGGCAAGGTCATTGCTAATGTTATAACCGGAGGCGGCCCGGCCGCAAACGCGTTAATAGATGTCGGGTCTGAAATTCTGGAATGGAATGACGTGGCAATTGCAACGGCAGCAGCACAGGTTTCAACTCTGTGGCGTCCTAATCCGGGCTCTATAGCAATAATGAACTTAAGTTGCTTGAACAGTACAGAGCCCTCGCGCTTGATCCTGTAGCTACTAAGAGTAAGGTAAAATATTTAAAGTCCAACGGATCGGGACCATTCATAGCGACTTTAACTGCGGTAGACGACAATAGGCAGATTCAGACTGATACTAGGCTATGGAATAAAGTTGACGACGCGAATCCTATTAAGCGCGAAATTCTTGTCAGTGGATATGGTTACATTATGCTTGGAACGTTGGAGAGTGATGATATTTCTCAGGATCAACTTTTTAATAAATTTAAAGAGGCCATGGAATTTTTGACAAGCAATAATGTTCCGGGAATTATCATTGATCTTCGGGGAAATGGCGGAGGTTCTGATGAGTTGGCTGCTAAAATTGCAGGTTTTTTTTATTCCGAAACAACATTTTATGAATATCAGAATCTATATAATGCTCAAACGGAACGACTTGAAATAGTTCTTCCCAGCGAGGATGACTCGTATATTATTGGTTGGGACCTTCCCTTGAATATTACCCCGCAATCTCTTAAGTACACCGGCCCTGTTGTTGCCCTTGTTAACCCTGACAGCGTCAGCTCTGCTGAAGGAGTCGCAATGGTTATCAAAAATTTGGCTAATGGCCATGTTGTTGGTTTTTATGGAACTAATGGATCATTCGGCATGACAGGAGGAGGGGCAAAGCTTCCTCTTGGGTATGAAATAAGTTTTCCCACAGGACAATCCCTTAATATAAATAATAAAATTCAGTTGGACAGCCAGAACGGTATCGGTGGAATCGTGCCAGATGTTCGAGTTCCGCGAACTTCTGCAAATATGATAACGTATGCTAAGAAAGACGAAAATGACGATGTTGAATTAGATGCTGCTGTTGCATACCTGCAGTCTTTGTAATTCTAAGGACTCGAACCCTCGGCCTCCGGCGTAACAGGAGTGCTACCGCCCGGCGAGGCTAATTAATTCAATCTGTTAGTCCCTGATGATTGCTTGAGGCATGTCTGGTTATGCTGAATCTTTACATGATGTTTCTGATCATTTGTGTCCGGTTTGTGTCCTGAAGTGGGGGAGTGGTTATTGTTCGATTCTGTTTACTGACCATCCGTATGCTGCCGGGAGGGTGTTAATGTCACAAGCCATTCTCTTGTCGCAACATACTGGCTTAAGGACTGATTTCATTTTTTGGTGCAGGTTTGCAATGAGCTTTTGTCCGTTTCCTTGTGAGTCATTATAATGCTGACCAAGGTCAACAAATGAGACGAAACGTTTTCTCACTTCTGGATCAAGCAGAGCACGATAGAAATGTTTTAGCTCGGCATCACCACACATTTTTGCGCAGGTAAGTCCCGCCATAGTGTCATGAATTTTTCAGATAAGACTCGTGGCAGGGCGCTCACAAGTTCTTTCATCTTTTCAGGCGTTGCCGTGTTGTAGTCTTTGACTTCGATAACATACAGGATGTTTCCGGGCTTGTTCAGAAGTAGCAGGTCAACGCAGCGAATAGAGTTTATCTTTTTTTGAATACTTTTTCTGAGCTTGCAGTCTTCGTATATGGAATATTCCCAATCATCTGGAAAGCTGAATTCGAGGGTTTTGTCTACAACCACCTTATTCATCGCCATACTCCAGAGAAAGATAGCGATCACTTTGTTCAAGTTCAGCTTCAAGCGACTGAATGTCATCAATATTTTCAATGGAATTACCCTGATTTACTTCAACCCCGTCCGGTGTTTCGGTAAGCCCGAAGAAGCGCAAAGGTGTTTCTTTCTGCTGAGTATATTCAGCTCACGCATGAGGAATAAGCTATGAGTGGCAACAACAACCTGTATGCCGTAGTCGGCAAGGCTGGTCATGGCTTTAGCCACCAGTTTCAGCAGTTGCGGGTTCAGGTTACTTTCCGGTTCATCCCAGAAAAGTGTACTTCCTTTGACCAGTGAACCATTGCGTAGCAGGTGGGCCAGCATACCAACCTTGCACAGACCTTGCGCCCCTTTCTTTGGTGTAGACCCACGGTATCTTAGATAGGAAAGTGGAATTTGATAAGTAAAATATCGGGAGAACTAACACATTTTAGCAATTAAGTCCGGTTGTATCCACCAACCATCCCCACTCTTGTGTCCAATCCCAAAAACAGAAAAAGCCATCAATCTTTCGATTGATGGCTTTTTCGAGAAAAGTGGCGGAGCCGAAGGGACTCGAACCCTCGGCCTCCGGCGTGACAGGCCGGCGTTATAACCAACTTAACTACGGCTCCGCAATATCCTTAAACGCGTTAAGCTACGTTTAGGTATCAAATGGTAGGCGAAACAGGGCTCGAACCTGTGACCCTCGGCTTGTAAGGCCGATGCTCTCCCAACTGAGCTATTCGCCCTCAAGAGAAATTTGTTTTAAAGAGAGTAGCCGAACTTGTCAACATAAATTTAAAAAAAGTTATAAAATTTTATTGTTTTACTTATTTAATGACAATCCAGCCTTACTCTTTGCTTTGAAAATCTTGAATGTTAAATATTCTTTTGCTTTCTGAAGTGGATGATCTGAAAGTTTTCATACTTATGGATTCTAGATTTATATCTTTAAAGAGTCAGTTGTTTGGTTGAATAACTAGAGGAAAAGCAGCGATTCAATAAAATATTTTAGTAACGGACTGAAATAATGTAAGCTATAACTACTTTTAAGTAGATGAATAAAATTTGGATGTAATAATTACCGTTAAGGTGTAAGCTTTAACGATTGCAGCTTGAAGAAGTATAGGCTGTTCTTGGAGGTTTATATGGACGATAAAAATCTTTTTGAACTTCAGCGTCAGCAGATAAGTTCTTTAAAGGCTGAAAAAAAAGCAATTCTCGACGCTCTTGATATGACTATGAAGCTTGGTTCATGCTCTTTCTTCTCAAAAGTACGTCCATCAAAAGCTGAGTTGTTGCAGGAAATTTGTGCTCAAGCCAGTAAAATTATTTCTTTTAAGAAAATTGTTATTTATTGTGAAGACACTGATACACAAGAGTTGGTTCAAAAATTTTCATATCCAGAAAATACAAAAGATACAGAAGATGGGAAGCTCTCTGATTTAATAGATGAAAAAACGTCTGTTTTTTCGCTTGCGGAACCAATCTCGTTTTTTGATTCTGCTGATGGTAATCATATTCTGTTGTATTCTATGGTTGCTCCATTTCAGTCGAGGGGAATATTTGCCGGTACTCTGTCACAACCAAAGAAATATATTTCAGATATCATGTTGAAATCATTTTCTATTCTGATGATATCAGCAGTAAATGCTCTTGAAAGTCTGGAGATGTTTTCTTTGATGCTGAATCATAAGCATGAACTTGAGCAGAAAGTTCAACAACGAACTCAAGAGTTAAAAGATGCGTATGATAGGTTGAATGTTACCATTAATGGCATGCAGGCTGGAGTTGTCGTTCTAGAGGCTTCAACTCATAAAATTGTTGATGCCAATCCTGTGGCTCAAAATATGTTGGGGTTTGATCTGGACGAGCTCGTGGGGCGAGAATGTTTTGATTTGATATGCACAGCGCAACGCGGGAAATGTCCAATAATGGATTGCGGGCTGGATGAAAATAGCGGGGAGTGCTTAATTGAAAGGGCTGATGGTACTAAGGTTCCTGTTCAGAAAACAGTAAGCAAAATTATGATCGGTGGGAAACTTCACCTTGTAGAAAATTTTATTGATATTACAGAGCAGAAAAAACTTGAAGCTTTGAGGGATGATGTCGACCGGATTATGCGCCATGATTTGAAAGGACCGCTTAATGGAATCATTGGCCTGCCTCAACTCTTATTAATGGATAGGGATAAACTGACCAAGGATCAGTGTGAAATAATAGAGCACATTCAGGATTCAGGATATAAGTTGCTCAACATGATTAATTTTTCCCTTGATTTATATAGAATGGAGACCGGCGTTTATGACTATACTCCTGCGCCTGCAGATTTGGCCACTATTGTACGGTCTGTTTTTAAAGATCTGACTGAGCAAGCTATCGTAAAGCATCTGGAATTGAGATTTCTTCTGAATGGTTCGCCTGTAAATGGTCAATTCTCTTTGAGCATTATGACTGAAGAGTTACTTGTATATTCCCTTTTATCCAATCTTTTAAAGAACGCTGTAGAGGCTTCCCCGCAAGATTCAAGTGTCATACTTGATGTCTTAACCAGCGGAGATTCAACTACTTTGCATATTCAAAATCAAGGTGCAGTTCCTGAAAATATAAGGAAATCTTTTTTTGAGAAATATGTGACTGAAGGTAAATACGAAGGAACTGGGCTTGGGACATATTCTGCCAAGCTTATTGCCGAAACCATGGGCGGAAATATTTCTATGTCGACTTCTAATGAAGAAGGCACTGCTGTGTATGTAAACCTGCCTTTTAAAGTCTTTGTTTGAATTATGATTCTAAAAACAGTTATTGAGCTATTTGGGAATATTGCCCTCCCATAGTTATCTTGGTATTGGTAACAAATTAAATGTGTAATTTTTGTTTCTTAAATAAGATTGAATAATTATTTACCTTCCTGATTATGGGGAGGGAGGGCTCAATGAAGATTTTAGTTGCAGAGGATGACTTTGCTTCAAGAAATTTTTTACAGTTTTTGCTTAAAAAATATGGGGAAGTAGATATTGCTGTAAATGGAATTGAAGTTCTTGAGGCTTTCAGAGCAGCTTTGGAGAGCAAAGAGCCTTATGATATAATTTTTATGGATATCATGATGCCTGAAAAGGATGGACTTGAAGCAGCAAAAGAAGTTCGCGAAATGGAAAGGGAATTTCATGTTGCGGCTGCAAATGAAGTTTCTATTATCATGGCTACAGCACTTTCTGATGTGAAAACAGTATTTAAAGCTTTCAACAAAAGTGAAGCTACAGATTACATAGTCAAGCCGCTAACAGTGGATACTGTGCATGCGAAGCTGATTGAAATGGGTCTTCTCAATGACAAGTGATAATTTTGATATTGATGTTTTTCTTGGTGAGTTCGTTACAGAGTGCAGTGAGGCTACTGAATTAGCTGTACAGGACGTACTAAACCTCGAAGATGGAAAAGATCAGGATTCTATCGATCGTATCTTCAGAGCTCTTCACAGTATTAAGGGCAATGCATCAATGTTCGGTTTGTATGCTCTTTCTGAATTTGTTCATAAAGTGGAAGACACCTGCACTGACATACGTTCTGGTAAAAGGGTGATTGATAAGCTGGCAATTGATGTACTGCTCAAAAGCTTTGATATGATTGAAAATGCATTTGAACATATCACCGAGAAAGGTTCTGATAAAATTGATTACAGTATCGGCTATGCTTTTTTAAATAAATTTGACAAGCCCAGTTCTTCTGCGGGGCAGGAAACTGCCACTGAGTACGAATTTTCTACTCCGAATATTTCTGGCTCAGAGATTGAGTCAAAAACAATTTTATCAACTATTGAAGAACTCAAAGATTCTGATTTTGAAGAAGATAAACCTATCTCTCGTATAAAAAATATTTCTGCTGAATTGGGTGTTGATGTTGAATTTGAGGGGATTCAGAGAGTTGTGCAGGATGATCTTTCACAATATAATTATATGACACAGTCGACAGCTATTGCAGGTTGCGCTGATTTTGATGAGCAGAGTTGTATATGCCAGACTCGCAAGAATCCTACTGCGTTGGTTGTTGATGACGATTTTGCAACCAGAAAAATTATCGTCTCTTTTTTATCAAAATATATGCCCTGTTATATTGCAAAGGACGGAGTTGAAGCAATTCAGGCTGTGACTGAAAGCCTTGCGGGGCAAAGCCCATATTTTGATTTGATTATTATGGACATTATGATGCCCAATATTGATGGCTTGCAGGCCTGTAAAGCTATTCGCCAGATTGAGCAAAGCAAAAATGTGAAATCTTTTTCATGTGAATCCAAAATATTTATAGCCAGCACAATCAGTGATGATAAGACTATGCTCAAAGCTGTATATGAATGTGGAGCTGATACATATATTGTAAAACCTGTAGTGTTTGAAGATATAAGAAGGCAGCTAGTTCGGTACAGACTTATTGAGCCCCAATAGCAAATGATAAAATAAAAACCACCGTTTCAATTGAAACGGTGGTTTTTATTTTTATAAATTGGATCTTTATTTTGACCATTTTACTTGATCAATCTTAGTCTACGCTTTTTATCCACATGTGGTGTAGCCGCATGCCTTGCAGATTTTGCAGCCACCCTCTGGGACATAAGCATTTTTACCGCATTCGGGGCAAAGTGCTCCAAGTCCTTTGGATACAATGGTCTGATCGTCCATATCAAGGGATATGTACTGACGCAGGATGCGGGAAATAATAGCTGAGGCATCTATTATATTATAGCTGGAACGATCAAGTTGTGTGAGAATTCTATCTATGGGCATACCCACACGCAGGAGCATACTGGTCAGGCGAGTTATGGTTTCCCACAGAGAATACTTTTCCTGAAATACCTGTTCATTATATATACCTGATCCGGTAACACCCGCTTCCTTGGGCAGCTTGACAAATATTTCAATAGGATTGCCCGATTCATCCAAGGAGACAATGATGTACATTTTGGATCCTTTCCAGGTAACACGGTGTCTCTCGGCTCGTTCGATATCTCCCAGCTCTCTTTCGAAAAGGGACGGGTTTTGCCCCAGCATCGTTGGATTAGTCTCTTTCTTTTCTTCTTTTTTGGTCAGAACACCTTTTTTGCAACCGTTACGAAAGACGGTTACTCCCTTGAGTCCATGTTTCCATGCTTCAAGATAAATCTGGAATATGGTTTCCTTGTCAGTGTCTTCTGAAAGGTTGATTGTAGAAGAAATTGAACTGTCAGTGAACTTCTGAATTGCAGCCTGCATGCGGATGCGGTCCATATAATCAAGTTCATCTGATTGGACGTAGTTCAATTTTTCTTTCAATTGTAAAGCCGTATATTTCCCAAACAGCTCTTCCTGATTGGTTTCAAGCATCCATTTTAATGGAGGCAGATGGATGAATTCAAATACTTTTCCAGCCTCAAGACGGGTCTCTCTGGTATAACTGAACATAAATGCCGGTTCGATTCCAGAGGTGCAATTGTCCGACATAATGGAAATTGATCCGGATGGTCCGACAGTGTTGAAGGCTGTATGGCGTAGCCCTGTATTCATTATCTTTTTCTGTAATTTTTTAGGCAGATCCAGATTTACTATATATGGGCACTCCAGAAACCGTTTTCTGGCTTTCTGATCTTTCAACGCTTCCACAACTCCGAAACGTTCAGCAATTTCAGCACTGATAGAAATTTCAGTGATGGCCTTATTTCTCAGGATTTCCTTAATGAAGGATATGGATTCATCACTACCGTAACGCATGCCCAGCATGGCCAGCATATCACCAAGTCCGGTGAATTCTATGCCGATTCTTTTACCATACTTGTCTGCATCACGGTGTGCCTGAAGGGGATGCTTGCTCTGGTTGAGATCAGACATAGTATCCATAAAGAACATTGTTCTGGTCAGATCGTCCCGGAACAGGTCTGCGTCAAACTGTGCCTCTTTTGTGAAAGGGTTGGCGACATAACGATGCAAAACCATAGCCCCGAGAAGACAATTATTCCAGTAGCCCAGACTTTGCTCTCCGCATGGATTTGTGGACATTGGCTTAAGACGCTTAGGATCGATGTATGTACCGGGAGTATTGCGCTGTGTAGTATCCTGATACAGAATTCCAGGGTCACCGGATTGCCATGCTGACGTGCTGATCTCTTCGAGCAGTTCACGGGCATTCACTGTTTCATACGATTTGAAAGGAAGTCCGAGTTCCTGCCAGCGGCTGTAGTCTCCGTCCCAGATGGTGTTATACACTGACTTTACCGGATCAAAAATATCCGATGTCTCATTACGTCGTCTGGCGAGAGTAAATGTCAGTGACTCTTCATGAAGAACAGCCTGTTCATCATTTACAGGAAGATCCGGTTCTACTTTGATCAGATACTTTTTGGGGTCAATGGCAGTAATTTTATAGGTAATTTCAGCCTCAAGATGATCTCCAATTTGCGGATCAAGTGCTTCATATACTTCCGGAAGAAGCTCTAGTGTCTCATGTCCACATATCTTGCCCGTAACCTTGCTACGGTCAGGAAAAATAAAGGTCCAATCTTTATCATTTTCCACAGCCTGCATAAAATCATCAGTAATTTTAAGGCTGATATTAGCCCCGAATACATCCTGAGTTTTACCTGTAAGGGAATCCACTCCGAAAATTTCTTCAGGTTTGCTTTTGCACCAGATAAAACGGCGGGTCTCAGGGTGTCTGATATCCAAAGATATCATCAGCGCACCGCGTCTGCCATTCTGGCCTATAGTATTTGTCAATTCACTGAAAAGCGGCATGAAGCTGACTGCTCCGGAAGACGTTACAGCTGCATTATTCACAGGATCGCCTGAAGGTCTCAATATGGTAATGTCAATCCCGCTCCCCCCACGATATGAATAGGTCCTTGCGAGTTTTTTCTGGGCTTCAAAGATACCTTCCAATGAATCTGATTCGATTTTGGCTAAGTAGCAGTTGCTAAGAGAGCATTTAATATAGTCGTTACCCAGACCTGAAAGAATTGAGCCTGCAGGGATGAATCGTCCTGACTGGAGCATTTCACACACTTGCTCGTTTTCTTGATTGTCAAACCGGGACTGCTTTAAGAATTCACGGCAAAGTCTGTTTTTAACATCAGTGAAGGAGTGCTCTTGGAGACGGCCTTTGCGGTCGCGGATCTGGTATTTTTTGGAGCTGACGGTTTCTTGAAAGCGAGTGTGTTCTTCTAAAGCCATTTTGGCTGATTCACGGGTGATAACTGCGTGTCCGGTCATTCTGTTTAGTCCTTTGAGGGGATTGTCTGTCCCAGACCTTTTTATCATAGCACAAAGCACAAGCGACAAAGCAATTTGAAAATTGCCAGTATGCAGGTCCTTCAGCATGAAGATAAGGTATGAGTTTGTGGCGCAGGGAGCCCAGAAGGCTGTATCCTGCAAGTTTTTTAAGGTCGGATATTTCTTAAAGCCAGAGTATCCGTATGATGGAAAATATCTGCATCTTGCAGAAATGCTTCAGGAAAGGTTGCTGGCTTTTTTTATCCTTATAAAAGTATAAAAAATACAGTGGCAGAACCGCCCCGGAATCTAACCGGGTTTCCTTTATTTATGATCTGAAAAGTTCAGATACCTGAAGTACAAAATCAACGCTGGTGAGTCTAGCAAACCTTGGCTTTTGGTCAAGACCTTTCTAGACTTTTTCATACTCAAAGCTCATTAGCCTTTGTGGGAGTAAGGCTGACATAGGAGCACTTACTCGTTTTCCACAGAAAATAAATTTATGTGTATAACTATCCAAGAGATTGGATTTCTGAGAATTACTGGTGATCAATTCTTTTTTTTTAGTACCAGTATAATTAAGTCAGAATTCAAACTTAGGTGTTTGTGCAGTTGTGATATCAAGAATATCTTTTATGAAAGCAGATTGACTGCACACTGTTTAGCAGCTAAACAGTGTGTATGAAAACATTTAAAAAAGTGTTGCCGGCAATGAAGCTATTAGGAAATGCTATGGAAAAGTATTCACGAATCGAAAAGATGCCCTTTGATTTTGGCGTGGGTGATCCTTTGTTCCCTGCTGAAATAAAAATGGTGTCAACCGTTGTTGGTCATGGATCTTCGGGTGTTACAGATCTTGCACGTGAACTTGGTATTACTAAAGGGGCTGTTTCCCAGATAATTGGTCGGTTGTGTAAAAAAGGTTTGCTTTCCAGGGAAAAGGATCAATTAAATAGAGCTCGCTCAATTATAAGGGCAACTGAGTCAGGACGAATTGCTCATGACAATCATATGGAATTTCATAAGCACCATGATGCTGAATTTATAGAGTTCCTGGGGGGGCTGGATGATGACTCTTATCGTCTTGTTTGCGAATTGAGCGAGAAAATGAATAGCTGGATGGATAATTATTTAGAGTAAATTTTTTTATTAAATAAGTTTAGCTGCTAAACTTCGGAGGGGCTATGTTTATTGCTATACCTGAAAATGATTTTGGACCAGTACGTAAATTAATAATGGAGTCGATTACTCCTAAATTAATTATAGCTGCAGTAAAGTTGAAATTGTTTGACTTTATTTCAGATATCGGAACGACTGCTGGGGATTTAGCTGATGATATGGGGCTTGAAGCTGTACGCTTGGAGCCAGTTCTTGATGTGCTGGTTGCTTCCGAAATTTTAGAGTTTAAAGATGGGATTTATAGAAATACATCTCTGGCTGTTGAATATCTTGTCAGCACATCTCCATTATATCAGGGGAAAGCTTTGCAGTTGTCTTCCCATTTCAATTCACTGATTGAAGACTCTATACCTGAACTGCTTGCTGGTGGAGAGATGCAGCGTGAGGTTACAGATAGTGAGTGGGGGGCCGAAGATGCCATTGAAGGTACTGCGCAGGATGCCATGAGCAGCGGATTGGCTCCGGTGGTAGATTGTATTTCGAGGTTGCCCGGTTTTGATGATTTTACTTCCATGTGTGACATTGGAGGTAATCATGGCCTATATACTCTTGGAGTTCTAGAGCGAAATTCCAAGATGGAGGGGGTTATCTATGACCTGCCGCATGTTTTGGATTTGGTTCAATCCCGTTGCAATAATATGGGGTTTAGAAAGCGGATCACAACCAGTGCTTTTAATTTCAGAGAAGATCGTCTGCCAGAATCGCAATATGATATAGCGGTCATGTCACACATCTTATATGCTATGAAAAAAGATCTTTCGAATGCTGTTAAGAAAATTGCAGAGACACTTAAGCCGGGCGGTTGGTTCGTTTCTCATCATTATACCCGGTATGAAAAATCTGCTGACTTGAAAGCCAAAGCTTCGCTGGAGGCTTTGACCAGACTATGCGGATACTCATCACATTTTATAGAAAAAGATGAACTCACAAAAGTTTTACTTTTACATGGATTTGAAAATATCAGATATGAAAATGTTTCAGAAAATGGGTTTGGACTTATAACTATGGCCCAGTTGGAAAAAAGATAAATATGGCAACGCAACTGTAGTTGTAAGAATTTGATCAACACTTATGTTTAGTTTAAAGTAAATGTATATTGTTTAAAAAATGCTGTAATAATTGTCTTATTTTTCATATTTTATGCAATTCTAAATCTTAAAATTATTAGTTTCTGACAATGGTTAGTTTCTTAGTAGTTAAATCAATTAAATTGGATTTTAAGCATGACAACGTATAAAACTATCTGTCCATATGACTGTCCAACCACTTGCGGACTTTTGGCTGAAACTGACAATGATCGCATTGTTAAAATTAAAGGTGATCCAGATGACCTCATTTCAGGCGGCCTGATCTGCCGTAAGATGCAGCGTTATGAAAAATCCATATATTCATCTAAGCGGATAACTACCCCCCTAAAACGAGTTGGAAAGAAGGGGGCCGGAGAGTTTATTCCTGTTTCATGGAATGAAGCTGTCAGTACAATTGTAGAACGGTGGAAGCAGGCTTTGGCTGAGAATGGTCCAGACTCAATTCTGCCATTTTATTATTCAGGGGTTATGAGTTTTATTCACCGCAATTGTGGTGATGCTCTGTTTAATAAAATGGGAGCATGTTTGCTTATAAAGACCCTATGCGCTTCAGCTAAGGGAGCTGGGTATTCAGCGGTAATGGGTGAGACAGGGGGCCTTGATCCAAGAGAACTTGCTGATAGTGATTTTTATATAGTGTGGGGTTGTAACATGAAGGCTACGCGCCTTCAGAGTATGCCGGATATTGTTCGGGCCCGTAAGAATGGAAAGCGTGTTGTGCTTATCGAATCGTATGCTCATGAAATGGCTTCATACTGTGATCAAGTTGTACTCGTTACTCCCGGTACTGACGGGGCACTGGCGCTTGCTATGATGCATGTGCTGCATGAAGAAGGTATGACTGATTTAGAATTTATGAGAACAGAAGCGGTAGGCTTTGATGAGTTCAAAGAAACACTTAGTACCTATTCACCGGAATGGGCAGAGGGGATAACCGGAGTACCAGCTAAGGTTATAGTTGAGCTTGCCAGAGAATATGGAGCAGCTTCAGCCCCGGCCATTATTCTGGGCAGTGGAAATTCACGGCATGGAAATGGCGGAATGACCGTTCGTCTTATTACAATTTTATCAGCTTTTACCGGAGCATGGACTCGCTCTGGTGGAGGTCTATGCGGATGTAATACAGGAGGAGGTCCTTATGTGGACATGGATCGAATTACAAGACCTGATTTTAGACGTAACAAAGCCCGTACAGTAAATATAAATAAACTCGGTTCAGCTTTACAAGGAGAGAACGGAGAGACTCCGATACGTTGTCTGCATATATATGCCAGTAATCCAGTTGCCTCGGTAGCAAACCAGCAGGGTATAGAAAATGGATTGCTTAATCCTGAGTTGTTTACCGTGGTACACGAACGTTTTATGACCGATACTGCCCGTTATGCCGATATAATACTGCCGGCGACCTTCTCCGTGGAGCAATCTGACTGCTACAGTTCTTACGGTTATTGTTCGTTTGGAACGGCATATAAAATTATACCTGCACCTGGTGAATGCAAAAGTAACTGGGATATCTTTTGTCTTCTCGCTAAGGGGATGGGATATGAAGACAGTTATTTTTATCAAACCGAAGAGAATCTTATAAAAGAGCTGTTGGAACATCCTCTGCAAGGATTGGTGGATCTTTCAGTTGAACAGCGTGAGATCCTGAAAACTGGTGGATTACTTTCCATTCCGTTTGCTGATCACACTGACTGGAGAACTCCTACAGGCAAGATGCAGATTGTTAATAATGATCTTGCCGCTCCAATCCCGCACTATCAGGAAAATCATGGAGGCAGTTATCCTTTACGGTTGATTGCAGCACCAAGTGCAGAAACTTTGAACTCAATTTTCTTGGAACGTGATGATCTTGTCGACAGGCGGGGAGATATGACTCTGGCTATACATCCAGATGATGCGGCTGTACGGGATATTGCGGATAAAGATTTAGTTCGTGCTTTTAATGATTTGGGTGAGGTTACATTTATCGCACGAGTGACTTCTCTAGTCGCTAAAGGAGCTGTTACAGCTGTAGGTGTTTTTGATACCAGACAATCGGTTACGGGGAATCTTGTAAATACCCTGCATCATGAAAGACTATCGGATATTGGAGAAGCGACTACTTTGAACGACAATACTGTGGATGTCTCGAAGGTTTAATCCGTGTTGTCTTCGGATCTGTTGGGGCGTCGTTTCAGTTGTGATATATATGACTTCAACTGAGTTCTGCTGCATTAAGTCTTGCTCTTCACATTCGTTCTTCTCAGTGACTCAGGTCATTGTTTAGCCGGTTAGTTCATGTATAGTTTCATTTATTCGAATCTGTTCGAGTTTTTTTGATAGTGCACCTTTATTAAGATTGTAAATTATTTGTGCATGAACAGCTCGTCCTTCCCTAAAAAATGGAGAATTTTATGCCTGACTCAATTACTGATATTGGGCGTCGTAATGCGTTGAAGAAGTTTCTTTGCATGGCGGCATTTCCCCTTCTTATCACAAATGCTGAAGCCAATGATAATGACAAGAGAACAATGTCCCCCATGCCTGCGGGAGTTAAAAATCTTCCAAAACAGTTGTTTGATAATACTCCTTTAATACCAACAAAAGTTGCAGATAATTTGTATTGTATTGGCAGTATGAGTGTTGTTTCGTGGGTTTTGAATACATCTGATGGGATTATCTTGATTGATTCCATGTGGGACAATCGTGATGCACAACTTATTATTGATGGCCTTCGAAAAGTTGACTTAAATCCTGAAGATATTAAAATGGTTATGCTTACCCATGGGCATGGTGATCATTACGGTGGAGCTCAATATATAAAGGATAAATACAATGCTAAAATACTCATGAGTGAGAGAGATTTTCATTTTATGAATGAAAATAATAAGGGAGCAAATGGTCCCCGTTCACCCAAATGTAAAGTCGATGCATATATACATGATGGCCAAAAGGTTAAGCTTGGGGATACTACGATAACCGTTATTGAAACTCCGGGACATACTCCGGGATGCTTATCGTTCATATATCCTGCGCGTGAAAACGGTAAAACATTCATGGTTGGCCAATGGGGCGGAAGCGGTCTTCCTAGAACTCTTGAAGCGAAGCAGGCATATCGCAAATCTATTGATCATTTTGCTGAATATACCCGGGCTAATCACGTAAATGTTATGGTTACTGCACATTTGTTTTCTGAAAACGGGTATAAGAAACTTGACGCATGCAGAAGTAGAAAGACTGCCGGCGCCAATCCATTCTTTGTCGGCGAAGAAGGGTATTCAGATTACCAGAACCGATTAAGAGTTTGGGTGGATAAGGCTATTTCCGATCAGAAAAAGAATTCTTAGTCTGATACTTGAGCATTCTGAAATAAAGTGACCTTTTTTATTGGTTTATTATTGGGCTGTAGGGATATCCTTACAGCCCATTTATGTTTTATTGATAAGTCTTCTTTTGGTTAAAGTCTGATTTAAAATCAGGTTTCATTGATTGAGATCAATGCTTTTAAATTAAGTTTAGTGTAAAACCCTCCCAGTCGTACGTGAATTGTGCTGTCATCATAAATTGTTGTCCTATTGATCTCGTAGAGGGCATCACTTCAAGTGTATAACATTTTGTAAAGAGGAGATTAATCGATGAGTTCTCAAAACATAGTCGTCATCGGCGGTTCCGCCGCCGGTCCAAAAGCTGCGGCCCGCGCTAAAAGATTGGATGATACTGCTAAGGTTACTTTGCTGCAAAAAGCCCCGGAGCTGTCTATGGCATCCTGCGGCTATCCTTACTATATCGGTGGTAATTTTGATGAGCGTGATCAGCTGCTAGCTACGCCCACAGGGGTGGTTCGTAATGAAGCATTCTTTGCGGCGGCTAAAGGTGTTGATGCCAAGGTTAATACAGATGTTACTTCCATTGATCGAGATAGTAAAACTGTTTCTTGTGTGGATGTTATTACTGGTGAAGAATCTACAGTTCCTTATGATAAATTAGTAGTTTGTACAGGGGCAACTCCACGTCGCCCTCCTATTGCCGGTATTGACCTGGATGGCGTTCAGGCACTGTCTGAGATGCGTGATGCTGACAAGCTACGTGAACTGCGTGATTCCGGGGAAGTTAAAAATGTAGTCATTGTCGGCGGTGGTTTGATCGGTATTGAAGTTTGTGAAGCCATGGCTGATTCGGGTATGAATGTTAATGTGGTTGAAATGCTTTCTCAACTGCTCATGTTTCTGGACTGGGAAATCGCTAAATTGGTGGAAAAGCATGTAGCTTCCAAAGGTGTTACTGTACACACTGAGAACGGTGTTTCTGAATTTATCGGCGAGAACGGTAAGTTGACAGGGGTAAAGCTGACTGACGGATCGATAGTCGCTTGTGAATTGGCAGTCGTTGCTATTGGAGTTGTTCCAAATACTACTTTAGCAAGAGAAGCAGGGCTGGATATCGGTGATTTTGGCGGTATCGTTGTCGACGAGCATATGCGTACTTCCGATCCCAGTATTTATGCTGCCGGTGACTGCGTAGAGATTCCCAACCGTATTACCGGCAAGAAGACTTATGCTCCATACGGTGACCTTGCCAACATTGAGGCTAGAGTTGCTGCCGACAATATGATCCTCGGTGACAATGCTGTTTTTCCCGGTACCGTCAACAGTGGTATATGTAAGGTTTTTGATTTGAGTGCCGGATCAACTGGGTTATCTGAAAAACGAGCCAAAGCTGAAGGATATAAGGTTGTTACGGCAACTAATGCCAGTCTGGATAAGCCCGGCTTTATGGGAGCTAAGCTGCTGGTTTCCAAGATGGTTGCTGATGCCAGAACAGGGCGCATACTAGGATTTCAATGTGTTGGTCCGGGCGAGGTAAATCGTCAGGTTGCCGAGGCTGCTATGGCTGTTATGAATGGAAACACTGTATACGATATCGGTGTGGCCGATCTCCCTTATGCTCCTCCTTTCTCGCTGGCTATTGATCATTTTATCACTACAGCTCATATCTTAGGTAATAAAATTGCCGGTAGAATGACTGGTATCAGCAATGCTGAAGTTAAAGAACGAATCGACTCCAGTGCTGATTCTTTTATTTTAGATGTTCGTTCTCCTGTTGAATTTAAGGAAATGCGCCTGAATGTCGGTGAGACTTTGATTCCACTCGGTACTCTCCGTAATTTCCTGGACAAACTCCCTTCGGATAAGGACGCAGAGATTGTTACTTTTTGTAAAATATCCATGCGGGGTTATGAAGCTCAGCGTGTGTTGGAAGCAAATGGATGGACTAATGTGAGAGTTATGGAAGGTGGTATTATGGCTTGGCCTTTCAAAGTGGAATTTTAATAGTTAAATCATAATGAAACAATTCTTTGAACAGTCGTACTATATAGACTGGGGGCATTCGGATATAATCCGTTTGGCAACGTCATTATCTTCAGGTGCGAATGATGAATCGATTGCAAAACAATGTTTTGAATGGGTACGTGATAATATCATGCATAGTTACGACTATAAAATGAATCCCGTGACCTGCAAAGCTTCTGATGTGCTCAGACACAGAACCGGATACTGTTATGCAAAAAGTCATTTGCTGGTTGCCCTGCTCAGATCCAATAGCATACCTGCGGGGCTTTGCTATCAAAGGATCAGTGTAGGCGAACATGGAGCTCCATTTTGTTTGCATGGCCTTACAGCTGTTCATCTTAAGAATTACGGATGGTATCGTATTGATCCTCGTGGGAATAAAGAGGGTGTCAACGCTCAATTTGTTCCTCCTGTTGAGCAATTGGCTTTTCCAACTGTTCAACAGGAGGAAGCTGATCTACCTGAAATATGGAGTGATCCTCACCCGCTAGTATCAGCGGTATTAGAAGAGTTTGATTCGTATGACGCAGTGTATGAAAATTTACCTGATATGCATCTTTTACTAAAATAATAGTTATAGTTTATGAGGTGTTATTCCAATAGGTAAAAAAATTATCTGTGAGAAGACAATAAAATAGGCAGTTAGATCAAAAGTCTAACTGCCTATTTTATGTTGTACTAAGTGGCTTGTATGTTAGCAGATTATTTTATTACCCTTTCATTTCTTGAACTAGTTCCTCTAATTCCTTAGTCAGTCCAGCCAGTTCTTTAACATTCTCAGCTGCTTCCTGCATGGATGATGCTGTTTGCAGGGAGGTTGTATTAACGTTTTCAATGACACGGGATATTTCTTCCGTGCTGCTGGCTTGTTCTTCAGAGGCTGTAGCAATGTTTTGAGCCTGAGAGTAATTTCTGTCAGAAATCTCCAGAATATTGTCCAGAACCACTCTGGCTTCATTGGCCATGGTTGTAGAATTTTCAACTTCAGTACGAGTATTATGCATATGGTCAATATTTTTCTGGGTTGCCGAGGTGATGGCAGAGACAGCTTGTGATACTTCATCTGTGGCTGTCATTGTTTTTTCAGCAAGCTTGCGAACTTCATCTGCAACTACAGCGAATCCTCGACCTGCATCTCCTGCCCTTGCAGCTTCAATAGCCGCATTAAGTGCCAGCAGATTCGTCTGGTCGGCAATGTCTGAAATCACGTTCATAATTGAGTGAATATCACCTACGCGATCACCTAATCCGTCTAATTCAGTTTCAAGGATGGCAAATTGTTTGTTAATAGACTCAATAACTTTTTCGACATTGGACATTGCCGTGTTGCCTGAAATTGCCTGCTCTCTGGCATTTTCAGCATCTGAGGCAGCAACGGAGGCGTTCTGGGCAACCTCTGCTACCGTTGCATTCATTTCTGTCATGGCCGTACTCGCTTCAGTTGCCAGATGCTGCTGTTCTTCTGAACTATGAGAAACTTCGTTGACCTGAGTACTAAGGCCGCGAGCCGCTTGAGCTACGCGAACAACAATCTTTTCCATTGTGGTTGCTGCTGCCAGCATTCCATCCTGTTTTGCTGTTTCCGCTTCATGACGGGCTATATCAGCTTCTTCCTGAGCTTTCTGGGCCATCAGAGCTCTTTCCTGAGCATCTTTTTGTTCCCGTTTCATTCCGGCGAATGTCTCACCAAGGGTATAGTGCATTTTAATTATAGCCAGATAGATTCCCTTGGCTTCCTTTTCATCTGGGAAAGAGATGTTTTCATCTCCTTTGGCTATCTTTGCAGCAATGTCAGCTATATCATTCGGGTCTCCGCCAATCTGATTGGCGATTATTTTTCTATTAAACATTATGATGAATATGCTAAGAGCAGCAATGATCAGGATTCCTAAAAGGAGCATAATTTTGATGTTCTTTAATGATGCATCCATTTTTTTTTGTTCTTGAGCCTGTCTTTGCTTTAATTGTGATACAAAGTCTGCAACTTTTGTCTGAGCATTATCCAGAATTTTTTTACCAACCCCGGAGTCAAGGCGGGCAATGATTTTAGACCACATCAGATTGACATTACCTACAGCTGACTGGCTATTGGCAATGAGCTGGAGAAAATCGGCGGCACTGTCAACCTGTTCACGGGGAAGGACCGGTACTTCATTTACAGCCTTGATCATTTCGTCGTGATCAAGACCAAGTTCGTCAGCAATTTTAATAAAGTTGTCATAATCTGGTTTGCTGGTAAGAACCTGTCCGCCTAGCCATGAGCCGATTTGTATGCCGTCAACAATGATTGGGACTCCAAAGTCAACTAAGCCGGCATGACATTCATATACGTAAGGTTTGCCGGTTTCTTTAGCTACACGCCCACCATTGATGTCGTTTTCTGCACATCTGGCAGCACCTTCTTTATTTGGCCGGATAAGACCGAAGCAAAAGCTGCTGAATTCATCAAAGCTTTGCAGATCTACCGGTGTTCCGTCTTTTTCAACAATGAGGTTGGCAATTCCAGTCATTTTTGAGAATAAACGCTGAAATTCTCTCAGCATTTCCGGTGGAAGAACTTCAGCCACTTTCACACCAGATTTACCATCGGCGGTATCAATGGTTTTAGAGCGTTCTTCGGGGGTCATATCCAGTCTTTTGCGGTCGGCGATTGATGGCTCTGCTTCTTTTGTATACCAATCATTCATATGTGTTTGGGCTTCAGAGAGTGTTGTCCCGTCAAGGCCAACTTCAGAGCTTAATGCAACAGCTTGTTCAGTAAGTGTTTTGTACTTATTTTGAAGCTTTTTGTATGGTTCAAGGTAGCCCTGTTTTCCCGTTAGCATATAATTTCGTACATCGGCCTCAATTGCATGCATGGTACTTTTTATCTCACCAGTAATCTGAATGAGTTCTATTGTAGCCGCTTGTTTTTCATTTTCATCAAGATAAGCACTCATGACTTTGAAAATATAGAGACTTCCAATAAGAACTATAAAAAGAATTGTGACGTTGCCAACTAATAGTTGTGTTTTAAATTTCATGACGCGCTCCTAATAGACAACATATTGTTTTAAAAAAAGAAATGACAGACCACGATATATAAAAAAGCAACCTGTACAAACACAGACCACCCGCGAAAGTTGTTTTAAAACTATAGGATTGATTCTGATGGCTGCCAAAGAAAATGGTAATACGTATATCGATGTAGCCAGAAAAAAGAATAAGAAAAACAAGAGTCCTTGCAATGGACTTCCCTTTTCCATAGCCACGCTAAAAGCCAGTAAGATAGGGGGGCATAGGACTAAACTATTTAAGAAACCGGCTATAAAAATAGTCTTTCTCGTACCGAAAAGCATGCTTTTACCCGGGCATGTCTTCTTGGAACAGCTGTAAAAAGCTTGAGCTATGAGCAGAGCTCCCAAAGCAATTTGTGATCCTGCCAGTAAAACATTGCTTTGAGTGAAATTTTCTTGTCCGATACGACCAGCTACACCGGCAAGCACACCCAGCATACAGTACGCAAAAAGTCTTCCCCCAAGAAATGTTAAAACCTGAAGCAGGCCTGATTGTATTCCTTTTTGAGGGGAAGAAAGGATGAGTGGAGCCAACGTTGGTGCACATGTAACCATGCAATACAGTCCGGCTGAAGCTCCAAGGGAAAGAGCCTGAACAATCATTGTTCACCCCAAAGCTGCTTGCGTCCTTCCTTACTCATACGTGATGCTTTCCACCTTGTTTTGGTGTCCACAATGATTTTGGTTTTTTTATTGGGAGATATCTTGCTTGCAGCAGTACGAATATCTTCAACAATTGTTTTTATGTATGGGCAAAACGGAGAAGTCATAATTATAGTTATTGAAATGTCATCACTTTCATTTGGACAATTGAGTTCTTTCAATAGGCCAAGATCAACTATATTGATGTTAAGTTCGGGGTCTTTAATTTCTTTTAAGGCTAACAATATCTGTTTTTCACATGTACTTCCGGTTGTAAGTGAAAATGAAGTGTTTTGATCTGTTTTTTGCATAGCACTGCTTATTGTTGAATTGTCAGCATATACAGTTGGACATATAGAAAATAGAAAAGAAATAAATATAAAGAGATAAAAAAAAGATACCGAACTTTCACGATTTAGAAATAAATGTAGTCGACGGATATATGCAGACATTTAAGCTCCGATATCAGTGTAAAAGTTGTTTCTGACTATTAGGTAAGTCTTTTAACCGTTACGTCTCGATTGACAGAATAGTAAATCTTTATATTTTTTCGGTATAAATAGCTCCAAACTATATTGTTAAGCTATTTTACCTGTGCAGAATTACATCCCGATTATTATGATGAGCAATGATTTGCTCTCAATTTTCAGCTACATTAAAATTTTAGTTTTTCATCATGTAGTGATATTATGATTCGATCATAGATATGAATCTATAATATTTAATTTTTCTCATAGCATGGGTATGTCTATTTTTGTCAAACAAATTTTTATGTTAATTATTTAAGTGATCTGTATTATAACAATAACATTGCCAGGCAGAGGGAAGAACTGAAAGCTAGCTGGACAGTCCGCTATGGTATATTCTCTTAGTCTTAAAACAGGAAAGAGGCGTGAAGATAAATGACTTTAGAACGTAAAATTGCATTTTTTTTCAAGCTAGACGACGAGAACTGGATGAAACATGCTAATCCGATTAGTGTCTGGACGCGATATTCTGTCTTACCAATTATAGTCATCAGTTTCTGGAGCAGAGTATGGATTGGTTGGTGGTGTGTGGTCCCTGGAGCTTTTTCGATACTATGGATGTTTTTTAATCCTATACTGTTTAATAAACCAAAATCCACAAAGAGCTGGGCATCAAAAGCTGTTCTTGGTGAAAGAGTTTTCTTAAATCGAGACAGGATACAGATACCGGAAAAACACAGGACTCCCTTACATGGAATATTGAATACTATTTCATCGGTTGGGATGGCTTTGACTATATGGGCAACAATTTATTATTCCATATGGGGTGTAACCCTAGGAGTTTTTTTGGCTTATATAGGCAAGAGTTGGTTTCTGGATCGAATGGTCTGGCTCTATGAAGATATGAAAAACAATAATGATGTATACAAAAGCTGGGACTATTGAGTCGCAACAGTTTTGTGGTGAGCAAAAATTTTAAATAAGGGCATCCTGTTTTTCAGGATGCCCCTTGTTATTGGAATGTGCTGAAGTTAGAGAGCCTGTTATTCCTCTGTTTTGTATAAATGTACATCCGTCTGGGGGTAAGGTATTGAAATACCTGCTTTATCGAATGAAATCTTAATCTGTTCAAGAAGAGCGCATTTAGTTGAAAAGTATTCAGAAGTTTTTACCCACGGACGTACAAGAATATCAACACTTGATGCTCCCAGTTCTCCTACCATAACAGCAGGTGCCGGATCTTTCAGCAACCGACTGTCTGCTGCAATTACTTCATGAATGATTTCCTTAGCTTTAGGAATGTCATCGTTGTATCCAATTCCTATGACCAAATCGATACGTCTCCTCGGGCGAGCCGTTGTGTTGATAATCACAGATTTTAAAATTGATGAGTTTGGAATTACTACTCTCTGATTATCAGGAGTAGAAAGATCTGTAAAAAAAGCTGAAAGCTCCTGCACTGTACCAGATGTTCCGGCTATAGTGACATAATCTCCTTTTTTGAACAGGCGAAGCAGAATAAGCATAACACCTGCTGCAAAATTGGAAAGAGTATCTTTTAGTGCCAGACCTACAGCCAAACCAGCTGCACCTAATACAGCGAGAAATGAAGTTATGTTGATTCCTGCTTGCCCAAGTGCAGCAACTACAAATGCGGCAAGAAGCACGTAGTATATAATTGCCTTAATAAATGATGTCAGAATCTCATCTACTTTGGCCTTTATCATTATTTTTTCGGTAATTACTGATAATTGTTTAGAAACAATTCTTCCAATGAAAAGGACTAGAAGTGCTACAATAATTCGTAGTCCGTTAATACTGATAAAAGCAATAGCATCATTTGCAAGATTGCTTAAGAAACCAGTATTCAAAAAGTCGAGTTGAAATCCAGAAACTGCATCAGCAACGCTTTTTTCTGCTCCATTCATGTTTAATTCCTTTCTAAGTCTGAAGTTTATAGAACTATTATTTGTATAAACGGATTCTTTTAATTCAGCAATTATTGATGAAACATAGTTTAGTTATTTTTTTAACTTAGCTTGAAAGAGTTGAGAATCAAAAAAGGTGTGAAGGTGTGCTGGTTTTCCGCATATCATTGTAGCTTTTTAAAAAAGAAGATTCTCTTATTTTTCAACACTGCTACTTCCACCTCTTCATGCTGCTGAGCAGTCCTGAGAAGTTTTAGTCTGATTATGCTTGCTCCAGTCAGCAAGATCTTTTGTCTGGCTTTATGAAAGGCAGATAAATTCTGAATCTGGTTCCGTTTTCCGGGGTTGGCTCCACAGTAAATGTGCCACCGTGGTTCTGGGTTATGATGAAGTAAGAAACGGAGAGTCCCAGTCCAGTTCCTCCATCTGATGATTTGGTGGTGAAGAACGGTTCAAAGACTCTTTTACGCTCTTCTGCCTTTATTCCCGGACCATTATCTTCGACTTCAATGCTAACCCCGTCTCGCATTCTTTGTGTTCTGATACAAATACATGGTTCTTTGCCTGAGAATCCATGTTTATACATGGCCTGGGCTGCATTTTTAAAGAGGTTGAAAAGAACTTGCTCAATTTCTGTTCTCGAGCACTTTATTTCAGGGATATCAGGTGCAAATTTTTTATTGATTTTGATATGAAGGAAATCATATTTTTTCTTGAGGTCGTAATCGTTAGCGGCAAGTTGGAGCGCTGTTTCAATTAGTTTCTCAACATTGGATGATACAATCATCTCTTTACCTGGTTTACTGAATTCCAGCATATTGGAGACAATACCTGCTGCACGGAGCCCAGAATCTTTTATTCCGGTGATGATATGGTTTATTCTTCTTATGGTCAGGTATTCTTGTAAAATTTCCAATGAACATCCTACACTTTGCGCTGCTTCAACATTAGCTTCTATTTGGGGAGAGAACCTGCGTTCAAGATTTTGAGCACCTTGCATGATACTGCCTAAGGGATTGTTTATTTCATGGGCCATTCCAGCAGCCAGTCCTCCTACCGACATCATCTTTTCAGTCTGGACCATGATTTCTTCCATACGAATGCGAGCAGTAACATCATCCATTCGTACAATCATTCCTTTTACCTCTGATCCCAGTAAAGGAAATATCGTTATATCATATAGCTCAATCGATTTGTTATTGACACTCCTGCTTTCCAGAGTTTGAGTGTTATTATGTGCTACGGCTTGCTCGATTGTTTTGGATATCTCCTCATTACTTGAGAAAAATGCATGAATATCTTGTGGAGCTATTTCAGTTGTTCCGTCTCCGAATATTTCGATAGCTTTTTTGTTATACTGGCTTACTATCATGTTTTCATCAATCCAGAGAACAGCCGAAGGCATAGAGTCTATTATACTTTGAAAAAACGTTTTAGAAATACGAAGTTCCTGTTCACGTTCACGGACTTTTAAGGACATTCCGTCAAATACTTTTCCTAACTCATGTAGTTCCAAAAAAACGTTTTCCTGAGAGTTTGGAGTAGGATAATTACCTTTAGCTACTTCAGAAAGCTTTCTAATAAAGCTCATTATAGGAGTGACAATTCTAATTTTGAATTCTTTTTTTAAGGCAAGAAGTAAAATTAGAAAAAAGCAAGTGATAAGTATACATATTATCAAGGCTAGAGCTATGACAGGCTCAAACATGTATTTTGCAGTACATGCCACAAGAAGTTTCCAGCCTGTTCCGGGTATGCTTGAAACATTTCCGAAGTAGAGTTTGCCATTAGCTTTATAGAACTCTCCCTTTTCTGAAATCTGGTTTTTTTTAAAAAGATCCAGCGAGCCTATATTGGATTGGGTGCGAACACGTTCTCTGTCTGGGTGGGCAATGAGGTTCCCGTATGAATCCGTTAAAATAATGATTCTGTTAGGTGACAAGAAGCCGTATATAAATTCTTGTAGTGCATCGAGGCTTAGTTCTGCAACGATCTTTCCTCCAGATTCAATTGGAATACTGATGTAAACGACGAGTTTTCCAGAGTGGGGAGAAATAATGGGAGAGGTAAGAATATGCTTATTTATACCTGAATTACGAAATCTTATAGGAAAATCAACGCCTTTAATTCCCTGCGGAGCAACTGAAATTATGTTTTCGTCTTTGTCTAAAAGAATAAGCCTTTCAAATCTGCTGAAACTACTATGGAGTCCTTCAAAGTATTTACTACTGCCTTCAAGGCTATTATTGTCACTCATTATCGCCACAGAGCGCAATACATCCTCTGCTCCGTCTATATAAAAGTTTACGTTTTTAGAGAGAGACTTTGAAAGTTGTATTATTTCGCGCTCCATAACCTCCATTTGATTGATCCCGATGATGGAAACAATAAGAGTCCCCATTAATAATCCCGGAACAAGAATCCATTGAATTAATTTCTTATGAAAAATTATTACAAGAGAAGTCCTGTTCATTTTCCGTCCTTGAAAACTGTTGTGAATTCACCATTTTTAACAGTTACAATGTGCCCAGCTCCTTTGACATCACCAAACTCGTCAATGGTAAACGGTCCTACAACGCTATTTTTGAAAGTCAATCCCGGTATAACTTTGGCTAATTCTTTTGTACTGCCACCATTTTTTTTGATAGCTTCCGCAAAAACCTGCACCGCTTCGTAGCCGAAAGCAGCTGCAAAGTTTGGCGACCAGCCAAACCGTTTAACGAATCTATTTTTAAAGTTTTCATACTCGGGATCATGATTATCTTCAGCAAAATGGACTGAGAAAAAAACTCCTTCTACACTTTTCCCACCCGTTTGAACCAGTTCTTTAGTATATCCCCACATGCTGCTTAAAATTGTCCAACCTGTATTACTAAGTTTAGAATGTTGCGCAAAAACAGCCAGATCGCGGGCTGCTGTAATCACAACTACAGAATCAGGATTTAATTTTTTCAGTTTATCCATAATTTCTTGCCAGTTTACCGGGCCGCTATATGAGCTGAAGTCAACTTCTCCAACAACTTTACCTCCATTTCTAGTGAAAGATTTTATGAAAGTATCTTTATATGGCCCAGTGAAAGGTTTATTCGATCTGTCCCAGAGAACAGCTACTTTTTTCTTTCCAAGTTTTTTTACAGCATACTTGGCGAGGCTTTCCGATAAATCAGTAAGGGTTGGGATGACTCTGAAAAAGTTGTCTTTAATGCCTTGTATGAGGTTGGTGGAAGTCGTAGGAGAAATAAATATAACCTCGTTTCCTTTAATCTCTGTCAGAGCTGCTGTTGATTGAACACTTGTCATATGACCGATAATTGCTGAAACACCAGCCTTGATAAGCTCTCGGTCAACTTTTATTGCGCCTTCACTGGTGTTCTCATCATCGCGAACAATTAGCTCCAGTCTTCTCCCGTCAACTCCTCCTGCTGCATTTATTTCTTCTACTGCTAGTATTGCTCCGTTTCTTCCTTGAACTCCAAGGTCAGAGTATTTTCCTTTTAAAGTGCCTGCAAAACCGAGTAGAATAGGAGCATCTGAACATGAGAACAGTAGCAAGCACAGTAATATTAAACTAAGCACCAAAATTTTGTGGTTAACATATCTAAAACTGTTCATTGTCTGCCTCCTATATAAAAAAAATTTTTATAAATAACTATATACATAAATTTGGAAAAAGAACAAAGAAAGAAAACTGATTACTCAATGTTAAACTTTAAGTTTTTGATATAATTTATTGCGGTATTGATGGTTGGCGAGGTACAGGATCATAATGATCTTATAATATGGAGATAATATGTCGTTAATTTTGGTTCATTATCCAAGTTGTAGTACTTCACGAAAAGCCAAGGCCTGGCTTGAAGTGAGGGGTGTTGATTTTGTTGTTCGCCATATGATGAAGGAAACTCCTACTGCAGTGGAACTTCTTATGTGGCAAAAGATTGCGGGCGTTGATAAAAAAAAATTTGTGAATACCAATGGTAAAAAATATAGGGAATTAGGCTTGAAGGAAACAATCGGAAGTTTATCTGACAGAGAAGTGTTCGATCTTATTTCAACAGACGGAATGCTTATTAAGCGACCTTTGCTTGTCGCTGATGATTTTGTACTTATCGGATTTAAAATTAAAGAATGGGAGGAGCAATTTAGTACATCAGCATAATTTTTTTCTGTTTCAAGTTGAATAAGGGGATTATGTTGAGTTAAAAATTTAACACATTTGCTACACTAGGCAAGTGACATTCACTCTTGGCCATGCTAGCTGCTGGGTATATCTAATCAAACTTAGAAAGAGGTTAAATCCTGATGCATACAGCAAAAAGTATCGCAGTCGTGGCCCATGATAATTGTAAAAATGAGTTGCTTGATTTTGTAGCATGTAATTTTGAGGCACTTTCCCCTCATAATCTGGTCGCGACCGGTACTACTGGCGGGCTTGTTGAAAAATTGTTTAATAAAATGGCCTCTGAGTCTTCCGGCAATCACAAGTTAAAAACAGTAAACCGACTGAAATCCGGACCACTTGGTGGTGATCAGCAACTTGGGGCCCTTATCGCTGAAGGGAAGATTGATGTTCTGATTTTTTTTTGGGACCCCATGCAACCGCAACCGCACGATGTTGACGTAAAAGCCTTGCTTCGTCTGGCAGTTCTCTATAACATCCCAACAGCCAGCAATAGATCTTCAGCAGAATTTCTTATTTCTTCACCGAACTTTAACGATGAGTACAAAATTAAGAAAGTTGATTTCACTGAGTATATAAAACGCAAGCTTTAATTATTTTTAATCAATTAATTATTATAAGTAATTGGATATATATGTTTGTTTTTCAGAGCATTCTTCGAAACTGAAGCGTGCTCTTTTTTTGGGTGTATTGTATGTTGTTTCTGATGTATGTAATCGGTTGTATATTTATAATATGTTTGTTGAATGTTTTGCTCTGTAAATGAGGTTGGTATGAGTGCCGAGTCTTTAAGGATTGTTACGTATAATAGTTTTAACATCAGATTCTATGTTGTTGGGAAAGTTGCTTATATCTGCCCTGAAGATTTACGTAATGTGATGTTGAGTGTCTCTAAGGATATTGACATTGGTGAGGATAAGGCCTGGGATAAAGTCGATGCAGGGCGCAGGATTTTTTCTTTTTTTGATTTTTTTGAGTGGTTTTCAGACCAGTTTGATGCATTTGATTATGCTGACGATGTTATCCTTCTTGACCCTCTTCCATGGTAGTTTGTGTTAAGTTTAAAGTATTTTATTTCAAGTTTTAAGTCGTAATTATCAACATTAGCTTATCCTGATGAGTTAAATCTGTTAGCGTAAATTATAACCCCCGGTAAACATCTCTGCTTACCGGGGGTTATAATTTACGCTTGATTTGCGTTTGAGATTCTTTATCTATTAGTCCTCAACAATAATTGTCGGAAACAGACCTTCCTTCTCACCAGCTAGATATGGTCTGAACAAGTTATATGAGACACTCTTTGTTCTTTGAGCATGCCCACGGCTTGACTTCTGTCCGTCATAGCGTGCTCCATTGTCTACTAAAATATGTTCAATGCGGTTTTGAAAATCATGGATGAATGTTTTTCCATTTCCTTTGAAGGTCATGTTGCCTAGGCTGATTGCCTCTTCTTTAGAAAAATCATTAAAGCTCATAGACTGGATCTTAAGGTCTTTTTGAGTTCTAACGTGGCCCCACACCAATGTATCATCTGGAATAGTTATAGGTTCATCTGCGTGAATTATAGTATGCGGCATTATTATAGACCCTGAACCTACTGAGACTTTTTTATCTGCGGTACCATACAAGAAGGAGTTGAACCCGATGAAAACTTTTTCTCCGATTATGGAGTGAACCATTTTCCCTCCATGGGCAACAACAACTAGAGCGGAACATTCAGAATTAACTATGAAGCTGTTTTCCTGCGCGTTTGAACCGGACCCAAGAAATGATTCTTCTATATAAGCCCGTTGAGCCACAAGGCAGTTATCATTGATTACGCAATCCCCTTTTACTACAGCGTATCGGCTTAAAAAAGCAGTTTCAGGAACTGGTACAGGGCTTTCAAAGGCAAGTGAGTCATACATTGGGAGAAAATCACTTCTGCGCTCTCCAACGAAATCAGCAAAAAGTCCGGTAAGCTCACCTTCCTCATCCCAAGAAACATATTCTTCCAGTGTTGCAGTAGGGTATCTGTAGTTGAATTCGTATTTCCAGTCTGCTTTAATCCAGACTCTCCCAGGATCAATACATACTGTAGAAAGGTCTCCTGCCTGGACATAAGAGTAGTTACCGACAATGCAATTATGCATAACAGATAAATCTACTGTAGAAAATGCTCCCAGATAAACTCCTTCAGTGGTTGTACCGTGTATATTGGCATAATACATGGCAACGGTATTCAGAATACGAAAGTATTCTGGAATTTCAGGATTCCGAGAATAGTTGTGGACTAGAGTCTTAATGAGGAAACTGTTGATTATCTGGATTATTTCATCTTGGTATAATTCGGTCCCTACATCGCCATATCTAGCGATAGTTCCTTCAGTTTTCAGCTCATCACCACGGATATCACTTAAATAGATAATTGAACGGTCTACATCACATTTACCCAGAAAATACGATCCACCAAGGTTGCTTTCCTGAAATTTGAAATATAGGGGATGATCTATTGATAGGGCATAATAAGCATAATATTTTGTCAGCTGATCAGGTTTGATAGTACTTTTAAGCACTTGCTCTATATCAAGTCCCATAGGTTTTAAGTTGACGTTAATGCGTGAAATGATGTGATTTATTAGTCGGTTGATTCTTTTCATATCTGGGCTCCATGCGCAGTTCTTGTCCATGTAAATTATCTAGACAATAAGCTAAAGATGCAATTGATTAGAAATCTTTTTGTTTCTAAGACTATTTCACAATGTTTTCAGTATAAATATCTTTTTAGTGTTGAGAAATCTATTAATATTAGTATGCTATTTTATAGATCTTTTAATATGCTTTTATTGTAACTTTTTGTATCATGAGTACTTACTGGTGATACACATAATTATGTATCAACTGCTCTACATAACATTCAAATATGTACGGTGTTATGAATATTGTTTCTGCAGTCAAATAGATTACTTTTGGGAGCTTTCAAGTGCGTATAAGCTTTAACAGAATGGAATGGGCAGGATCGGTAGGAGATTTAGGGGCACTGCTGCCTCTGGCTTTTGCTTTGATTATGATAAACGGTTTGTCTGCCACTGGAGTTTTCTTAACCGTCGGGCTCTTTTATTTACTAGGTGGTATGTATTATAGAGTTCCTATTGCCGTACAACCTATGAAAGTCATCTCAGCTTATGCCATTGCTCAGGCACTAGGGCCTGCTATAATTACTGCTTCCGGCATGATTATTTCGGTTGTACTTTTATTTTTAGGTCTTAGCGGGGTTGTAAACAGGGCCGCTGCAGTAATTCCATTGCCTGTGATTCGAGGGGTTCAGGTTTCTACCGGTATATTGCTGGTACTCAAAGGTGTTTCGCTGGTGCTTGGTAACAGTAGTTTTCAGGTTCTCAGAAAAAGTGTTGAGCCTTTTTTGTTTATACAGAGTATAGGACCAATTCCATTAAGTCTTTTGTTAGGTGTGCTTTTTGGCGGAGTAACGTTGTCTTTAATAAACAGCAAACGTTTCCCGGCAGGGCTTATTGTTGTGTGTAGCGGGGCTGTTCTGGGCTTTTTTCTAGGTGGGTGGCAGGGGCTTTTAGAACTTGATTTAGGTTTGCATTTTCCTCAAATATTTCCTTTCGGTTTTCCAACAGGCACAGATTTTTCCTTTGCTTTGCTTGCCCTTGTTTTGCCGCAGGTTCCGATGACTATCGGGAATGCTGTTATTGCCAATAGAAATTTAAGTTTTGAGTATTTTGGCAATGAAGGGCGCCGTGTAACAGACCGGGCTCTGTGTATAAGTATGGGGATGGCAAATGCTTTTGCTTCTTTAGTGGGTGGTATGCCTGTTTGCCATGGTGCTGGTGGACTAGCGGCCCATTATCGTTTTGGGGCCCGCACAAATGGAGCCAACTTGATTATCGGCGGTATGTTTGTGCTGCTTGCAGTCGGTCTGGGCGCTGATTCTATTAAAATTTTGCAGCTAATTCCCATGGGGGTGCTAGGTGTTTTACTGATTTTTTCAGGTGCGCAACTGATTTTAACTTATCGTGACATGTTAGGCCTGCCTAAGATCTCTATTATGATAGTCATGATTGGTATCACTCTACTTACAAATCTGGCATGGGCGTTTGGTGCAGGAATAGTTCTTAGTTACCTTTTGCGCAGATTTAATTTACTAGAAAGTTAAGATTCCATTCAGCAAGGTATTATTAATGTGTTTTATTAATAGTTGTGTTCTGTTATTTGTAATAAGTATAAATTTAAATTACTACTAAACTATTAGTATTATGCTGGTGTTTCTTAAAAAGACGGATAACCTGGAGGGACGATTATGGGTAAGTTGATTAAAGAAGATGGAGAAAAAGGTCGTTTACACATAGAAACCAGATTGTTGGGTGAATCTCTGGTTGGCAAAGATTGTTTGCTTGCAACAGAAGCTAAAGAATATTTCCATATGCAGCCGGATGTTAATGTTTTAAAAATAGGTGGTCAATCTATCATGGACAGGGGAGCCAAAGCTCTTCTGCCAATTCTTGATGAGCTTGTTAAAGCCAAGGAAGAGCATAAAATCCTGCTTATGACCGGTGGTGGTACTCGTGCTCGTCATGTCTATAATATCGGTGTTGATCTAGGTATGCCTACAGGAGTTCTTTCAAAACTGGGTGATAAAGTGTCATGGCAGAATGCAGAAATGCTTTCTGTTCTGCTTGCCAAGCATGGTGGAGTAAAGATCGGTCATGGTGATCATCTTGAGCAGCTAAACATGTATTGCCAGCTTGGATATCTTCCGATTACTACAGGCATCCCTCCATATGGTTTTTTTGAACATCCGGCAGAAGTCGGTTCAATACCTCCGCACCGTACAGATTCAGGAGCATTTCTGCTGGCGGAAAATATTGGTGCAAAGTCTGTTCTATATCTTAAGGATGAAAAAGGCTTATATGAAGATGATCCTAAGAAGGCTAAAGATCGTGAAACTCTAAAATTTTATGATAAAATTCATGTCGACGAATTAATTGAAATGGATCTCGATGATTTGATTGTCGAACGTGCTGTTCTAAAATTTCTTAAGAATGCCAAGACACTCAAGCAGTTTCAAATTATTGATGTTCTGCGTCATCCTGAAGAAGTACATGCTGCATTACGTGGTGAGCATGTGGGGACAATTGTATATAAATAGTTGATTATTCAAGAATATTGTTAACGGGCTGTGAGGTTTACCTCACAGCCCGTTTTACGTGCTTTGAATGGGGTATAGTCTTTTACGCTTCGACGGATTCGTCACGCTTACCTTCTTTACCACGTCCGTCGCGGGGGAGGTATACGATTTCTGCCCCAGTATGCTCTGCAATTTGGTCAAGCTCACACTTACGGATTCTTTTTACTTTAATAGTAAGTGCTCCTCCATCAATTGCCACAATGCGAAATCTTGGCTTCTTATCTCCTTCAGCAGCCTTGACGCGTTCTCTTACAAAAACTTTCATAATGACCTCCTTTGGATTTTGTTGTGTCTTTATGGACATTGGTCTATACTGTATATATATCCTTTAAGAACATATAGTCAAGGAGGACTTTGAGAAATGTCTAAAAATATAGGTGGTGCTAAGCCACAAAGATACGTGCAGCCATCACTGTTGATGGCCTTAACGAATGGATCTTCTTACGGATATCAGTTGATTCAACTTATTGGTGAGTATGGATTTTTGCGCGGCGATGTACCGCCTGGAATGATCTATAGACACCTTCGTCAGATGGATGAGGAAGGCTTGGTTGATTCAAAGTGGGACGCTCAGGGGGATGGTCCTGCTAAGAGAGTCTATTCCATCACCCCGGAAGGTCGAGAGATTCTGGAAGCTTGGATCATACATATGGAAGGTCAGCGTGATGCGCTGGACAAGTTTATCCAGCGTTATAGGGAGCAGTAGCAGTCCGGACTGATGGTTCTTGATTAATACTATGTCCTTTTTTGCGTTTACCGTGAGCCGGTTCCCATATTCCCTGGTTGATATGTTTTACTTGTAGCACAGGACCTCCAGCCCAGAGAGAGGGCCGAATCCATACTGCATTTTGAACAAGATCACCGGGAAGGGGAACAAGGGGATCTCGGTTAGTAGAAACAACTTGAATTCCAGCACTATTAAGATCTTGAACATATAATGGAGTGGGAAGACTTCTGAGTTTTCCATATTCAATAAAACGTCCGCACCAGCCGAATTTAGTTAAACCTATTGCTGCTGTTGCGCCGATAATTCCATCATTTGTGCCGCCAAGTCCAAATAGCTCAACTGATCTGGCTGCATGCATAGCTGATTTTTGGGTAACCTGCTTCCCCGTAACTAGCTTGGCAAATTCGATAATCTCAGTGCTTACATCTTCTTCTTTGGCTATACATAATCCGGGGTCACTTCCTGGAGCACTGTATTTTGCAAGGTGCTCAATAGCTTTATCTCTGAGGTGTTTGAGAGATGTGTCTTGTGATATTTCTATTATAGCGCATGCCGAACTGTTATTGGAGGTAAAAGGAATAGTGGTTAGTTTCGGGAGTTGGTGGCGTAACACACCAATCATTTCGCAATCGTTATCTAAGCCATATACGAATTCCCGTACAAGTCTTCCGGTTCCGATAGGGGCATCTTTGTCATCAGTATCATCAAATCCTAAGTATACACGCATAATCTCCTCCTGCTCTTAAAAAATGAATTTCACTGTGGCTTGCATAAGTCAACCTTTTTGCAATCTATCAAAGTCAGTCTATCGCGCAAAATACAGTCAGATTAACTAGTTGATGATAAATAAATTGTTTCCGGTAAAAAAAAGTGGGGCTGAAGTCATGAAGAATTAATCTGCTAAAGTGGTGTGGCATTCTTATTGTTGAAACAGAATGATAAGTGGAAAGAAAAATCAAGCGTGGGCAGCTAATTTGTCTTGTGGGTGAATTCATTAATAATTCTATCTACTTCACCAGATTCTACCATTTTTTTAAGTGCAGCTGATAGTTCCGGTATACGATTAGCCAGAGGAGATTTTTTGGATACAGCGAAATATACAGGTATTGGCTCGGAGTATATGTATTCTGATTTCGTGATTTTATCTTCCAAACCGTCGTGGGCAATAAGGTAGTCTGTCACTGTTGTTGTTCCAATAAAGGTGTCAATGCGGCCGAATGTGAGCTTCTTAATATTAGTATGAGTATTGGTCACGATCTCTTTTTTTAAGTTCTTGTCAGCATCAAATTTTGGAAAATATTTGGATCCAAGAACAGTTCCAATGGTTTTGTTAGCAAGGTCATAGTAAGTTCGTATTTTCGTTGATTCTCCTTTGCGTGTATAGAAAGCTTTTGTACTGTTTGTTTTGTATGGTGGATCAAGAAAAATCATATATTTTTCACGGTCAGAACTTTTCAAGAGGCCATTCATTATATCTGCTGTTCCTTTTTCCATCATCAATTGGCATCTTTTCCATGGCCGAGATACAAAAGTAGGTGTCACGCTTGCCTTTTCCAGCAAACGTTTTGTTAAGGCAATATTGATTCCAGAAATATTGTTATTCGTATCAATTATTTTCCATGGTGGAAAATGATTTACAGGAACAATTATTTGTTCGGCATAAGCTGTATAACTTATAAAAACTGTTAGTATAAAAAAGAGTAGAATAAATTTTAGTTTATTATGTAAGGTCATTTTTATTTAACACCATAAATATATTTACTAATTTACTGATATATTTAAATAATAGGGAACTGTTTTTTCATATTTATTTTTTAGAGATTATATACAAATAGTAATCAATTCTTCTTTTGCTAAGTGAACTCAAAATTTACGCAAAGAGCAACAGTAAAAGTAAATTTATTGCAAATTTTTATCTCATGTCTAAGTATAATGTTTATAATTTGAGTTTGCGGTGGTTTCGTTGTGTTATAAGTGTAAGGCTGAACGGTAATCTGTCTTGGATGTTGATAATTGCTTAACATTACACTCTCATGTATTCGATTTTTTATTGCTTAAACTAAGAAGGAGTTATTTATGAATAATATTGTTGCTGAACCTATTATGGTTATGCCTGTAGAGCGCAAGGACGGTACCTACGCTTTGCGACTGTGCCTTAATCAGGGACAGCTTACTGCCGGAATGATGAAAACTGTTATGGAGACAATGGTTAAGTTTAATTTAACTTCTTTGCGTGCCACTACAGGACAGCGTATGAATCTTGAGGGTATTCCCAAGGATAAGCTTGGTGAAGTAATTGAAAGTATTGGAACAGCTGTTGAGAAGGCTCCTCCCGGTGTTTCTGTCTGTACAGGGGCAGGGATTTGTAAGTACGGAGTGCAAGAGAGTCGCTCCATGGGGGATAAGGTTCTTGCTGCGGTAAAGCAGAACGGGCCGTATCCTTTTAAAGTGAAGAGTGGTGTTTCCGGTTGTAAAATCAGCTGTGGACTTAGCTTTGTTCGTGATATCGGACTTGTTGGGACGCCTAAAGGCTGGGATGTTCATTTTGGCGGTGCCGCAACAAAAAATGCCGGACTTGGCGTGCAGATCGGAACTAAAGTAAGCGAAGAAGAAGCTCTGGATCTGGTCGGTAAGGCTCTCAGGTTTTATAAAGAAAACGGTCGTAAACGTGAACGCACCAGCGGCATGCTCAGACGACTTGGTGCAGACGCTGTTCTAGAAGCTTTGAAATAGTAAAACATATATTCATCAAATCAGATAAATCAGGGGTGGACCTTACTGTTCACCCCTGTTATTTGCACATCTCCACTTACTTCTTAATCCAATCTTCTTTTAAATAAATCAACTTTTGAACTGAGCCAAGGTTCAAAAAGTCAACCACACATTATCATTATGGGAAGACACATTCTTGAAGAAGCTGCACGCTGTCTGCAATGTAAAAAACCGCTTTGCAGCAAAGGTTGCCCGCTCGGAACTCCGATTAATAAAATGATTGAGCTTTTGCTGGATGGGGAAATGCAACAGGCTGGAGCTTTGCTGTTTGAAAATAATCCGCTCTCAGTTGTTTGTTCGCTAATCTGCCCTCATGAAAATTTTTGTGAAGGCCATTGTATCCTCGGCCGCAAAAGTTCTCCTGTTCAGGTCAGCGATATTGAAAATTATATTTCTCGCTATTACCTTGCACAGTTTCATCCGGAAAGGGAAGAATCTGAAAGTAACGGATCTAAAATCGCTATAGTAGGCTCAGGTCCTGCGGGTATCACAGTTGCTTTTATTCTCGCATTAAAAGGGTATAACGTAACAATCTTTGAATCCGAGGAGAAGATCGGTGGAGTACTGCAATATGGTATCCCAGAATTCCGTCTACCCAAAGATATTCTTGAAAGGTTACGCAGTGTCTTATTACAACTGGGGGTAAAAATTCGCCCCAATATGCTGATTGGACCTGTTGTAACTTTAGATGACTTGCTGCGGGACAATTATAAAGCAATCTTTATTGGTACAGGAGTCTGGAATCCAAAACCGTTGCGTCTAAAAGGTGAGACTCTCGGACATGTTCACTATGCTATCAATTATTTAAAGAATCCTGATGTCTATGAATTGGGAAAGAAAGTAGTTGTTATCGGAGCTGGAAATGTTGCCATGGATGTAGCACGTACAGTTTTGCGCAAAGGAGCTGACGAGGTGACAGTCCTTTACCGTAGAGGTGAAGAGGATATGAGTGCCACTAAGTATGAATATGAATATGCCAGACTTGATGGAGTGAGATTTGAATTCTACTGGTCTCCGCTTGAAATCTCAGATGAGGGACTTGTCTGCATAAGAACAGCCAAAGAGACTGATACTAACGGTAATACCAAGCTTGTAACAGTTGAAGGTTCAGATAGATTGATAGAGGCCGATTCCATTTTTATAGCTGCCAGTCAGGCTCCGCGTAATAATCTGTCAGGTATTGAGATTGGGAAAACTGGTCTGGTAATAACTGACGAAGATGGGCGTACCACCCGTGATGGTATTTTTGCATCTGGAGATGTCGTGACCGGAGCAAAAACAGTTGCTGAAGCAGTAAGACTTTCCAAGCGTTCTGCACAGGCGATTATTGATTATGTAGAAGGGAATTAAGTCCAATTCTATTGAGAATGTTACTGTATAAGGAAATATGACTTTATATTTTATTTTTAAAAAATATTCTTTTCGGTGATTAGCACTGGAAAAATTTTCTTTTATAATGTTGGCCCTGCGAACTGGTGTTCGCAGGGCATTTTTGATTTCTTTTCTACATATATTCTAGTTTAAATTTAACCGTGTCAGGTTCTTTCTGTAGATTGAAATTAAAATTTTTTATTGATAAATTGATCAATATTATCATTTTAAAAAACGAAAATTTATATTCAGCGAGGTACTATGAACCGAATTACATCTCAAATTCTCTCATGGATGGCTGATATAAAGAACAATGCAATCGAGCCTGAATCTGAGCTTCCAGCTTTTGGTACACCACTGATTGGTTTTTCATCTGCAGCAGATTCTTTATTTGATTTTCTTAAAGTTGATATTGGGGCTGATTTCTATTGGACACCTTTGGATGCTTTTAAAGTTGCATTTCCTGAAGCAGATGTACGTGCTGATGAATTGAGTGTTATTGCATGGGTGCTCCCACAGACTGAGCACACTCGTGCATCGCATCGCAGGGCTATGGATATGCCTAGTATTGAATGGAGTCGGGCCCGTTATTACGGTGAAAAGGTGAACGAAAATTTACGTAGGCATGTTGTTAAATATTTTGCAGATGCTGGATTATATGCTTGCGCACCGGTACTTCTTCCGCAATGGAGTCGAGCAGTGTCAGATAAATATGGTTATGCTTCCCGTTGGTCTGAGCGGCATGCTGCGTATGTGAGCGGTCTAGGTACGTTCGGTTTATCCGATGGTTTGATTACTTCTGTGGGAAAGGCAATCCGTGTTGGGTCAGTAATAGTGCATAAAAAATATGATCCTACTTCTCGCGCATATACTGAGTATAATGAATGGTGTCTGTTTTATGCTAAGGGCAAATGCCGAGGGTGTATGCAACGCTGTCCAGCGGGAGCAATTACCGAATCAGGGCACGATAAGGTTAAATGTAAGGATTACATCCGCAATATCACTTCTGCTCACGTAGAAGAAGAGCAGCTTGGGGTTCGGGTAAACAGCTGCGGTCTTTGTCAGACCAAGGTTCCGTGTGAAAGCAGGAATCCTGTGTCCAAAGTTAAATAGTATCAAAATAAATTGAAAAGGTGCCGGAGATGAGTTTTTGTCTACCGGCATCTTTTTTAGATAAACAGTCTTTTCTTATTGTGGATTTGTAAATCCCATGTTGCCTCTGCGATGTCCTTTTGGCACGCAAAAAAAATGTTCCCCGCGCTTCATGCATATGCCACTTAGTGTTCCGCGCGGAGTTTCGACAGTGCAGTCTTCTCCGCTGGAAAGACCTTCACACGCCGTATAAGCTTCCGGAGGCGGGCCTTGTAGGTTCCCTTGTCCTTGTCCTTTTCCTCTTCCGTTTTGCATCATATTTTGGTCTATGAAAGTATTTTGCTGCTGATTATATGATGGGCGGTTTTGGTTTTGGTGCATTCGGTAACCTTGCATTTCATTTCTGTTGCCTGCACGCGCTCCTGATCCTCCAGGCATTGCTCCTTGCCATGTTTTAATTTTATTGTATGACGGAGTATGTGGTGTGACATTACCTCCTGAAACACAGCGTGCATAATTGTAGATACGTATATCATCTCCCTGCGGTCCACGACCCTGTGGAAAGCTGTCAGGATCTCCTGACTTAGGATCACTTCGCTGTGCTCCTGCACCATGGACATCCATCCATCTTTTATTATTACTGCGTGGCGGAGCGAAGTAGCCCATGGCACGTCCAAAAGCTACATAAGCTGCATGAGATGGAGTTGGACCGTCCATATGGGTTGTGGAGGTATAGTAGTATGATTCTTTGTCGGTCACTGAAAAAACAGGATCAATTGCTGCTGAACCAGTTGTTGCCGGGCTGCGTGAGTAGTCTACGATTGATTGCAGTTCTTTTGCATTAGGCAGTCTCCAGTTATTGCGCCCACCGAGAGTAAGGTATTCACAATAAGTCAGAGATTCTTCCCAGTTAAGTTTCTTGCCGCTATCATTTTTCTGCCAGATTAGGGATGTTGCAGTGTCTTCGATAGTTCCATCCTTATGGTCAACAAAACTGTTTTTGCCATAGTCTGGATTGCCGCGAACATAGCGGATATATTTTTTGCCTTGTGATCTGCGATAGTTTTTCCCGTAACCTTTGATTCGTCCATCGGCAAAATTAACTCCAAAAGCAGTTGGGTTATCATTCATTGTTTTACTTACGTATACAGTAGAGGACCAGTCCTGGCAGTCGATAATGCGTCGACCAGATTTTGTGTCACCATATGCGAAGGTAAAATACTTAGTATCAATAAATGGGGTGGAAGATAATTTTGAACCTTGCACCCAGCCATTAAAGTCAATGAGTGAGTATAGCTCTTTGATTGTCGGAGCTCTCCAGTCTTCATATCCACCGATCCTGCATTTCTTTGCTCCATCAATGGCTGATTGCCAGGAAAGTTGCGGTCCACGTGCTTTTACCCACATAAGTCCAGTCACTTTGTCGGTGATGGTTCCATCTCCGTTATCGATATATTTGGGTTGGTTTCCTTGGTATTGTGCATCCTGACCAAAGTAGTCATCGCCCTTATCTGGACATTTTATTTGTTTACGATTGTCAAAGCACGCTTTTTGTCCCGTATCAACAATCTGATAATTTCCTGCCCATACAAAGCTGGCCGTCAGCATCACCATGATCATTGATATTAAAAACTTTTTCATAGCTAAATTCTCCACGCTTCTGCTCATGTTACCATATGTATAATCTATTATTGTATCAATCTTTGGGGCTATATTAAATGTATTTGAATAAAAAAATAATATTGTGGAGTATGAAGGATGAAAAGAGGAGCAGCATGTATCAACAACTCCTCTTTTCTATAATTTAAATAAACAGTTAGATATATATTATCGTCGCAACAATCATTGCTGCAAGGTATATACTTCCAAAAATTGCACCGAGAGCCCACCACCTGGCTTGACTGATAAATCCTGACCCGTACCATATAGGAGCCGGGCCAGTTGCGTACGGGGTAATAATTCCCATAACGCCAAGAGAGGCGGCGAGCATGAGGGCCAGTCTAGGCATCATTTCAGCAGGAACCAGTGGAATTGCAATGGCAAGAAACAGAGGCATGAGCGCTGTTGTATGAGCCGTAGTGCTGGCAAAAAAGTAATGAAGAACAAAGAATAGCAATACAAGCATGATGGCCACGGTTAGTGGAGGCATGCCTTGCAGGTAAACAGAGACAAGATCACCTATCCATTTAAGCACACCGGTCTTTTTGAGTCCGCTTGCCATGGCTACCAAAGTGGCAAACCAGACCAGAACATTCCATGCACCCTTATTCGTTATTACATCCTCCCACGATATTATATTCGTAAGTATCATAAGTGATAGAACAAAAATTGCAGCTACAGTACTGTCTACACCGAATTCCTTTCCAAAAATCCAGAAAACAAGGGCCATAATTGCATAACCGAGCATCATCAGTTCTTTCTTTGAAACTTTACCCATTTTTTCAAGTTCTGCTTTTGCCCATGCCGGAGCTTCAGGAGAATGTTTCTGTGTTGGTGGATAAACAATGTAAGCCAGCCACGGGGAAAGCAGAAAGAGAGGAAGCATGACAGGAATCATGGCTTTAGCCCACTGTCCCCATTGGATAGTGATACCTGTACTCTGATTGATCAGGTCAACAGCAAGAAGATTTGGTGCAAGTGCTGTTAAAAACATGGAGCTGGTCACACAAGTAGCGGAAAAAGCAACCCATGTCAGATATGAACCAATTTTGCGTGGGTTTTTGTCAGAATATGAATCAAACATGGGGGGGATGTTACTGGCAATTGGATAAATAGTTCCTGCACTGCGAGCTGTGTTGGACGGCATGAAAGGAGAGATTATTGCATCTGAAAAAGCAATAGCATAACCAAGTCCAAGTGTATTCTTTCCAAGATATCTAATCAGAATAAGGCTTATTCTGCGTCCCAGCCCTGTTTTTTGATATCCAAGCGCAAACATGAACGCTGCAAATATAAGCCATATGACTCCATTTGAGAAGCCGGATAAGGCCCAGCTGCGACTGGCTTTTGCACTTGGGTCAACCAGTCCTAGGATAGCAATAACTGCCACTCCAAGTAAGCCTACAAGTGCGGCGGGAACAGGTTCTACAATAAGCCCGATCACAACTCCTACAAAAATGCAGAGAAAGTACCATGCATCTGGTTGAAGACCTTGTGGTGTCGGAATTAAAGCCATAGCTAGCGCAACGATGACAGGCGAAAATTTCAGCAGTTTGTCCACATTCTCTCCATTGTAAAATCAGTTGATCACAGTTCTCTATTCCCTAGCCGAAAGCCTTAAAGTTCGTGTGTTCATATATAAAAAAAAATGAATAATGCAATTATGTATTATATCTTGCATAAGTCGACGTAGCAGTCAATTAAAAGGTCTAAAAAGCGATGTTTATGTTTTAGTATGTGAATATCAAGTATGTATTGTTAAGATAATAATTTTTTTACTATGCGGGTTTATAAATTATAATGTCTATTTAAATAGTTATAGGTATTTTGATTGACAGATTGATTATTAAAGTAGTGTCTTTTGAGTGTGCTATATATAGTAATGATATTATGAATCTTTTTTAATATGAAATATACATATAAATTATCGTTAAAACAAAAAAATCCCGGCAACTTCTGCTAAGAAGTACCGGGATTTTTTTGTTTAAAATAAATGGTGTAATTAGTTGTTACGCAATTCTCGGATAAGTTTACTGAGATCATTGGACATTACTGAAAGTTCCTGAATTGCTTTGGCGGATTGTTGAATACCTTCAGTAGTTTCTCTGGCAACGAGATTTATTTCACTGATGGCTCCGTTTATTTCTTCAGATGCACTGGATTGTTCTTCTGAAGCTGTAGCTATGCTTTCCACTTGATTTGCACTGGTTTCAACCATTTTTACAATTGATTCAAGTGATTCACCAGACTGTCTTGCGAGGTCGGTGGTATCCTGCACTGCGCCGACAGCGTTTTCAACTTCCTGCATATTCATACGCACTGAAGTTTGAATATTCTTTATGCTCTCGCCAACTTCTTGAGTGGCTGTCATAGTTTTTTCTGCAAGTTTGCGGACTTCATCAGCAACAACAGCGAATCCCCGTCCAGCTTCTCCTGCCCGTGCTGCTTCAATTGCTGCATTTAATGCCAGTAGGTTTGTCTGGTCAGCAATGTCAGAAATTACATCCATGACAGTACTTATTGACTCCGTTTTTTGACCCAGTGACTGCATGTTTTCGCGAAGATCCTCTGCAATAGAGTGGATTTCAGTGATAGATTTTACTGATTTTGTAACGCGGGCTGCTCCTTCTTCAGCTTGACTCTTGGCTTCGAGGCTATTGGAAGAAGCACTGGAAGCATTTTGTGCAACCTCCATAATGGTACTGTTCATCTGGTCCATGGCTGTAGCTGTTTCTACTATGCGTTCTCTCTGTATTTCTGAGCCTTTGCTGATCTGCTCTATTTGCGCAGCCATTTCTTCACTTGCAGATGATAACTGCTCAGAAATAAGTTGTGTTCGCTGTGCAACATCCTGCATACGTTTTTGCGCAGAACGAACACCTGTCTGGTCGATGATTACTTCCATTGCTCCCACTACTTTACCGTCTTTACTAATGGGAATACCAATATAGTCGATGTTTAGCTCTGAATCAGGTAGGCGTACACTTGTTGTCCCATTTTCGATTTGAGATGACTTCATTGATTTATAGCAAGCGCAATTAGGCGTTTCACAATCAGGGGTATTAATCATTTTTGAGCATTTATTTCCTTGTACATCTTTAAAACTTTTTCCCAATAATTTTGTCCCTGCTTTGTTTATAAAAAGGATAGCCATGTTGGTATCTATCGTTATGATTGGCATGGGAACTTCATTGATAAAAGATTTGAGAACTCCTGTAGCAAGGTTCGTGCGGTCAATAAGTTCTGCAAAACTTCCTTTAAAATCTTTACGGTCAGCCTTACTGTCAATCTTGCCTATTTCGATATCATCAATAGCAGTCTCGATTTCAGAAATAACCTCTCGCAAGGTGTTTCCTACAAGGGCGACATCATCACATATGCGGCCTACTTCATCCCTTTGGTCTACGTCAATTTTACTATCCAAATTGCCGTTGGCCAGATCTTTTACAAAGATGCTTGCCTTTTTGAGTGGCACAGTGATGCTTCGGGATATAAAGAATGAAAGCAGCATTCCAACAATAAAAATTATGATTGAACTTGTAGTCATCGTTGTTATTGCTGAGGAGATGGAGGTATGCATATGTTTGCCAAGCCCTTCCTGCTCATTCACTACTGACGTTTTGAATTTATCTATCAGTTTGGCAATTATTGGGCCGCTAGCTGCCATCTCTTGCTGTATTTTCGCCATGGCAACAGTTTGTTTAACAAACATCCTCGTACTGGAAATATACTTTTCGATGTTTTCACCCATTTCATTGATTAAACCAAGATCAGAGGGAGCATAGAGAATATTTTGGATATCGCGCAGGTCCTTTTTAAAAGAACTGAACTCTTTTAGGCTGTTGTTAGCATCTTTTTCATCCTTAGTGTTGTATATAAAATAAGCATTGTGCAGTCTGGCTTTGTAAAGTGTTGCCAAACTTTTCTCGACCATTGCAGTCATAAAACTGTCTTCACGCTGGTTCGCACTTTCGAGAAGAGTCTTTAACCCTTGAACAATAAGTTCCCCATTTTTTTGGGCTAAGGCTAACGAATCATCCTCAATATTTTTATGTTTGATATAGTTATTGAAATTATTGTTGTAGACGGAGAGATTTTTTTTGATTTCAATAATAAAGGAAGCTCTTACTGTGTTTGTTATTTTTTCATGTGCCTGTTCAACAAAGTTCAGTAGTTTTTTAAAATTTTGAGTGTATTCATCCTGTGATTTCTGGGTTGCAGCGTTCATATAGTTGATGGCACTAATTCTTGTCAGTAAAAGATGCTCCTGAATTTCTGCGGCTAGATTTGTTTCAATGGCAAGCTCCCGGTAATTTATAAAATCGTCTTTACTTTCACCGAGTTTAAATACTCCTTGGCTGGCTGTTAAGGCTAGAAATATAAGTATAATAGCAAAAGCCCCTGCTATTTTAGTTGTTACACTAAATTTTTTTAGCATGTTCAAATTCTCCCCATTTTGAAATGATGCATGATTTTTTAATAACAAGTGTTGACTAGTTGATATTGGTAGTGGATATCAGAAAGGTTTATACTGTCAACGGATCAAATTGGTATAGTTATAGCTGCAAGTAATCACTGTCTTGGATAATAGCTTGTTATATTTGATTAAAATATTAAAAAATCAAAATTGTTAATTAAAATTAAAATTTAAAAAATTTGATAATATATAATAAATAATTATAAAAAGTAATTATAAATTTCTTATAAACTCACAAAAGAATGGATTCATATCAGTTTTATTTTCGCAGATGTTCTATATATTAGCTTAAGAATTAGTTAAGGCTGTTGAAGTAATCATAGTGAAAGAGCGAAATAGACGAATGTTTCTTCGGTAATGACTTTACAGATCAGAAAATAATTAAGATGAGGGCTTGTGTTGTATATTTCAGGTCAAGTAGTTAACTCGGCTTTTAGGAGAGAGCAGCAACTGAATCAGCAGGTGTTTGTTTTCTTGATTCTTCAGTATAGTCTCTGACTACTTCGGCAACTCTTATTCTGTAAGATTCAAAAAGTTTATCTTTGCCTGCTTGCTGCGCATTGCGGTGTTCAAGCAGGTTACGCCATTTTTCAATAGCAGATTCATTCTCCCAAAAAGATAGACTGAGCATTTTACGCTCATCAGCAAGGCTTTGAAAGCGTTCAATAGAAATAAAACCTTCCCTGCTTTCAAGAAATGATCTGATCTGACCGGCTATTTTTATATATTCTGCTTTCCCCTCTGCTTTTGGTGTTACTTCAAATATTACCGCAAACATAAATCTTATCCTCCTAGTTTAGTATGGTTATTCCAAAGTGTAATAAGTATTACTCAATCTTCAATCAGATACCAGTTATCTTAGGTTATGTGACAATAATGGTTGTGTATATCTAAAATAATTATTCTCATTTTCTAATAAAAATCCTTCGGTGTCTTAAAAAAAAGATTACGAAATTTACCTTAGAAAAGTGCGTAACTGTTGCGTTCAATAGCAGTTGTAATAAATTTGTCTGATTTTTAGGAGTCTTTTTTTTCGGATTATGTGCAAAAAAGCACAAGTCTAAACTAAGTTATTTTATAACTTTTTTTAATTTTATTACTAATCATTGCGGTTAAACACTCATTTTTCCAGTATTTTCAGTAATGTAAAAATTTGAAACTTTATCAAAATGTTCCTTTTTTCACATGCTGGTACAGAATTTGCTCACCTCAAGCTGAATGAGCAATCAACTATGGTGATATTACCTAAGATGTTGATTGCATTTGAAATGTTGCAATGCATCAATCATTCCCAGTTTTGTTAGTCTTGGTTGCTATGATTTTATGATCGCATCAAAATAGCATGCTGACTGATTGACCAATCACAACAACATCTGTAGCTGCTCATGTCAAAGACCTCCCCCAAAGGTCGTTTATAAGTCATGAGAGTCAAGATGGGAACCGGCTTAGGTTTAATTACAGACATTATGACCGGCGGTAGAGGATCAGGGTTCCATGAACTTCTAAGTTTTTCTGGAGGATGAAACTGCAACTGAAACAAGGCGTTAGTTTCTATCGGTAGTTTCCGGCCTTAGTGCCTTAATCGTGAATCATTCTAAATCCAAGGATTGATCCGTTGAAGAACAGATATATCCCAATAACTTTTATTGTTGCTGTCTTGGCTATTGCGGCGGCCGCCGGATTTATTTTTCCGCCTGCTGTGCAGAAAAGTCCGGCGCGCGTTGTCATGGATAACAGTGGCGGAAGGGTTATTTTCACCCATTCAACTCATGCTGAAGAGTATGGATACGAGTGTGCCGACTGTCATCATGATGATATCGGACAGGATAGACCTATACCATGTGGGTCCTGTCATCCTGCGGCGTTTGATGAAAAGTTCAAGGTTGAACATCAGAAAAATTTTCCAAACAAGGAAGCTTGTCTGCGTTGTCATGACGATGTTCCTACAGGACCTCTGGCTGAAGAGGACAGACCTGACACCGAGAACATCCCTTTAAGAGCTGACGCTTTTCACAAACAGTGCATGAGCTGTCACGAAAGTGACGGGGGCCCTTATGGTGAAGACTCCTGCAATGAATGTCATGCGAGGTAGGTTAGATGCTTAAGATTCATTATTCATTGGAATCCGATGCCCAGAAGACTATTAACGAGATTGCCGCTCCGGCTGAACTTAACATTCAGGTGCGAAATCTTGTTCTGAAGGCTAAGAAAGGACAGAAAGTATCACGCGGGGAAATGATTGCAGAGCACCCCTCAAAGTTTGGGGGAGCATACCATGCAGCTGCTTCCGGTAAAGCCACCAAAGTTAATTATCATCACCTGACTATCAGTTGCGACGGAGCTGAAGCTTTTGTTGAGCCTGTAAATGTTAAGTCTATGGGACCTGGTAAGGAATTACAACGTGTTTTGCAGGACCTTGGTATTGACGTTGCCCCTCTGTCTTCCCACAGCGAAAATCTTGTTATCAACGGTCTTAATCCCGAACCAGGTATAGCCGTGGCAGAACTTCTTCTTGAAAAAGAGAAAGAGACTCTCGAAGCAGGATTGCGCCTTGCCGAGTCTTTTATCACTCCAGTGCACACTATGCTGGCGGTTGCCACTGGGACTTCATATACCCTCAGCGGAACTGAGACAGTTTCCGTTAAACCCAAATATCCAAGATCACTTGATGCTATTGTGGTTAAGAAGGTCACTGGAAAAGAATTTCCAGCTGATACCAAAATAATGAGTGTGATGGATTTGTATAATCTCGGACTGGTTGCCCAAAGCGGATTGCCTGTTACCGACACTATTATGACAATTAACGGTATGAACTATCGTGTTCCGCTTGGAACTCCTATCAGGCATTTGCTTAATGAGCTCGATCTTTCCGTTAATTCCGGTGACAAGGTCGTTCTTGGAGGTCCTTTCCGTGGAGAGGCTGTATACAGCCTGGATGAAGGCGTTAAGAAAAGTGATCATGGACTGTTTATTATTAAAGAAGGGACATTCCCATCCATTGAAGATGCAACCTGCATTAACTGTGGTGAATGTGTACTCAGCTGTCCTGCCCGTATCCTGCCTAACCTTATAAGTCGTTATGCTGAATACGAAATGTTTGAAAAAGCTGAGAAGCAGGATCTGCATAGCTGTTTCGAATGTGGACTCTGTTCCTTTAACTGTACTGTTCGACGTCCTATTCTTCAATATATCCGTTTTGCCAAGGACCAGCTCCTAGCCAGCGGTCAGGCTGAGAAGTCTTAGAGTTGATGCGCTTAGCGCATTGTCAGGTGATTTCGCCTCCGACAGGCAGAAGGGCTGAGTCCTCTGCATATCCTGTTTAGGTGTGGGCAGATTGATTACAGAGTTTCAATCTAACCATAATTGTGTCGGAATGCGGTTAAACATACAAGTTTCAAGGGTTAAAATATGACTCCTCCAGTAATTAAAGCAATGTCTGACATTGCAGTCAGACTCACGGTTTCGCCTGCTCCTCACTGGCGCAGCAAGCGTACTGTGGAGAAGATGATGCAGTATCATCTTCTGGCTCTGGTTCCCGCAGTTATTATGGCTTTCATGATGTACGGCCTGCCTGCACTGGCTACAGTCGGTATTGCCGGTTCGGTGGCTGTTCTAACTGAAGCTATCTGCCTCAAGATGCAGGAACGTGACATCAATGTAGATAACCTTACAGCTCTTTATGAGGGCATTCTTTTTGCTTTCCTGCTGCCAGCAACCTGTCCTTGGTGGATGGTTGCCTGCGGTGCTGCATTGACCATTGTTCTCGGTCGTACTGTTTTCGGAGGATTCGGCAGCAATCCTATATGTGCACCTTTGGTTGCCTGGGCTTTCTGCCGTGTTTCATGGCCTGCTGCCATGGATATTGACATAAATCTTGCTAATTTCATGATCAATTCTCCTGTGGACCAGCTCAAACATTTTGGCCTCGAAAGCCTTGACCAGTTCAATTACATGGACCTTTTCCTGGGTAAACAGCTCGGTGGATTGGGCGCTTCACAGATTATCGCCGTTCTGGCTGGTGGGATCTTTCTCGTTGCCACCGGATGGGTGCGTGCATTTATTCCAGCAGCATTCCTTATTGGTGTGGTCGTGACTTCATCTATTTTTTGGATGATTGATCCTGAAGTTTATGCCAATCCGCTATTTCATCTGTTGACCGGATCTGTAATGTTCGGAGCCTTTTTTCTGGCTACAGACACGGCTTCAAGTCCTGTCGGCTGGTTGCCGCAAATCCTTTTCGGACTCATTGCCGGAACCATGGTGATTGTTATCAGGGTTTACGGTGTTTATCCTGACGGTGCTCCTTTTGCTATAATGATCGCAAATCTGCTGACACCTCTTCTGGACCGGGTTCGTCCTAAACCTTTCGGAGGCAGATAAACCATGCGTGGAATACTTCATATGATCGTGGTCCTGTCCTTAATCTGTGCTACCTCCGGGGCGGTGCTGGTTAACCTGAAACAGGCTACCAAAAATCAGATTGAACAACAGGTTCTGACCTATGTACAGGGGCCCGCGCTTCTGTCCGTTCTTGAAAATAGAGATAACGATCCTATTGCCGAGCGAGTAACTATCAAAGACGTTACCGTTTTCCCGGCGATTAAAGACGGCAAACTTGTCGGCGTTGCTCTTGAGTCATTTGCTCCCGGTTATTCCGGTAATATCGGGGTTATGGTCGGTTTTGATGTAAACAAGGATGAACTCCTTGGAATTGGCATCACTACTCAGACTGAAACACCGGGACTTGGAACACGCGTTACAGAACCTTCTTTCACCAACAGATTCAAAGCTCACGGTCTTGAATCTATGCAAATCACATCCAAGGGTGGCGACGTTGATTCCATTGCAGGAGCAACTTATTCATCAGTTGGTACTGTGGATGCTGTGCGGAAGGCCATTAAAGTTTATCAGTCCATCAAGCCCGAGATCAGTTCGATCTGGAAGATGTCTTAAGGAGAAACCATGAGCCGTTTAGTAAAAGAATTTGCAAAAGGACTCTGGGACGAACTTCCTCCATTCAGGGTTCTTCTCGGTCTGTGTCCTACTCTGGCAGTAACTTCCACTGCGGAAAATGGTTTTGGTATGGGAATGGCGGTTGTTTTTGTTCTGACCATGTCCAACCTTATCATTTCCAGCATCAGAAAAATTATTCCTGCTAAAGTTCGTATTGCCTGTTTTATTGTCATCACAGCGTCATTGGTTGTTGCTGTTGAGTTGCTTATGCAGGCTTATACTTATCCGCTATACCAGCGTCTTGGTATTTTTGTTCCGCTGATTGTTGTTAACTGTCTTATTCTTGGCCGTGCCGAGGCATTTGCCTCTAAGAACGGCGTGGCTCTGTCTATTGCTGATGCACTGGGCATGGGCATAGGTTTCACTCTGTCTTTAACATTTCTAGGGGCTATCAGAGAAGTGTTGGGAAATGGAACTATTTTCGGAACACATATTATGTGGTCTTCCTTCGAGCCTGCTACTTTGATGGTTAAAGCTCCCGGTGCTTTTGTTGCTCTGGGTGTAATTCTGGCGGGTATGAATGCATTCAACAGGTATATGAGTCGCCGTAAAGGTGAGACTCCTCCTGAAGTGATGAATTCCACCTGCGCTTCTTGCGGAGCCTGCGGCGGAATCGATAACCTCAAGGGTAAATAGGGGAGGATCTTAAAATGGAATTCTTTATGCTGTTTATCTCTGCAATATTCATTAACAACATTGTTCTGGTTCAGAACCTTGGAGCCTGTCCTTTTATGGGAACCTCCAAATCTACAGATGTTGCGATGGGTATGGGCGGAGCGGTTATATTTGTTATTTTGATGGCAACTGCCCTTACTTGGCCTCTGCAACAGTACGTACTCAATCCTCTTGGTCTTGAGTATCTGCAGACCATCGTTTTTATTCTGGTTATTGCTTCACTTGTTCAATTCGTTGAAATGTTTCTTAAAAAGGCAATACCACCCCTTTACCAATCACTGGGTCTGTTTTTACCACTGATCACTACCAACTGTGCAGTGCTCGGTGTGGCAATCATGGTCCAGCGCAACGAATACTCATTCATCAAGTCCATGATGTTCGGTCTTGCTTCCGGCATCGGCTTCCTGATTGCTCTAGTCATAATTTCATCCATCCGTGAAAGACTGGATATCGCTCCGGTTCCCCGTGTTTTCAGAGGCGTTCCTATCGCACTGATCATGGCAGGTGTCATGTCACTGGCGTTCTACGCTTTTAAGGGCATGGCCGCTTAACCGGACAGTCAAGGAGATAAAATAAAATGGTTACTTCTTCTATTCTTGTTCTGTTTTTACTTGGTCTTATAGCTGCTTCTATCCTTGCAGCTGCATCAAAAGTTCTGCATGTCGAGGAAGATCCCCGCATTGCAGAAGTGGAAGGTTGCTTCCCTGGAGCAAACTGCGGTGGTTGCGGTTATCCAGGGTGTTCAGCTGCTGCCGGTGCAATTGTAAAAGGTGATGCTGCTCCTGAAGTCTGTGTTGCAGGTGGAGCTGAAATTGCTGAGAATATTGCTGCTATTATGGGACTTGAAGCTTCTTTCAAAGAACCCAAAGTGGCTGCCAATATTTGTACAGGCGGTTCACGTGCGAACCTCTTATTCGGCTATGAAGGCGTTGAAGACTGCCGCGCTGAAGCTCTTCTTTACGGCGGTGAAAAAACCTGTGGACTCGGCTGCATCGGCTTGGGGTCATGTGTTAAGGTTTGTGGCTTTGATGCGATCCGCCTCAATGATGACGGCATTCCTGTTGTTGATATGAATGCCTGCCGTTCTTGCGGTAAATGTGCTGAAGTATGTCCTACCGGAGCCATTCGCATTAGCGGTATGACCATGGACCTGTTGCACCTTAATCAAATTGACGATTGTCTTGCTCCCTGCATGCAGAAATGTCCTGCACAGATAGATGTTCGTACATATATTAATCAGATGAAACGTGGTGACATGCGCGGCGCACTTCTGACCATGAAGGAACGCAATCCACTTCCTTTAGCCGTTGGACGTCTTTGCCCGGCACCTTGTGAGACCATCTGCCGCCGTAACATCGCTGATGATGGCGTAGCTATTCATACTTTGCACCGTTTTGTCGCAGACTGGGAAATGAATTCCGGTTCACGTTTAAAACTGGATTGCAACCCTGCAACAGGGCATAAAGTTGCAATTATTGGTGGTGGACCGGCTGGTTTATCATGCGCTTACTTTCTGCGTCGCATCGGTCACGAACCGGTTATTTTTGAAAAGCGTGAGCAGATCGGTGGTATGATGAAAGGTATTATCCCTGAATACCGTCTGCCTGCAAAAGTTGTCGATTGGGAAATTCAGTCTATTCTCGACCTTGGAGTTGATGTTCGCACCGGAATTGAATTTGGTAAGGATGTTACTATCAAGTCTCTCGAAGAAGAAGGTTTTGAAGCTATCTTTATTGCAACCGGAGCATGGAAAGTTCCTGCTTTGAAAGTTGAGAATGCAGATGCTGAAGGCGTTATGGACGCAGTGTCATTCCTTGAGAAAGTTGGCAAATCTATAACTGATCTTAAGGGTAAAAACGTTGTTGTTGTCGGTGATACCAACACTGCTATGGACGTTGTTCGCAGCGCAGCCCGTCTCGGTTGCGGCGTAACCTCACTTGTGGACTGCATCCAGCGTAAGATGTCTGCCAATAAAAATGAAGTTAAGCGTGCAACAGAACTTGGTTGTGACCTTAAATTGCTGACCAGACCAACTCGTATCCTTGCTGAGGATGGTAAAGTAACTGGTATAGAATATTGTGAAGTTCAGTACGATGATCCTAAAAAAGCTCTCGGAGTTCCCAAACCAGTTGAAGGAACTGAACAGACGCTTACAGCTGATCTGATTGTAGTGGCTACCGATCGTATCATTGATACAACTGCGTTTGTTGATGAAGAGGGGAACTCCCTGTTTGCCATGAACAAGAAGACCGGCGGCATTAATGCAGACAAATTATCATTGCAGACCAGCCAGCCAAACGTCTTTGTTGGTGGCGAAGTATATACTGGCCGCAGTATCATTATTCAGGCCGTAGCTGACGGACGTAGAGCTGCTCGAGGAATTCACCACTTCATTACTGAAGGAGTGGTTCCGGAACCAGAGAATCCCCAGCTTCGTGTTATTCCTGAATCTATTCTGAAGAATATGGATGTGACGTACACAATTCCTAGAATTAAGGTTCCTGAGATAAGCGTTGAAGAGCGCAGGTCTACCTTTAAAGAAGAGGTTAAAGGTTCTATTGTTTATGAAGCAGCCCGCAAGGAAGGCAGCCGCTGTCTGCGTTGTGGACTGACCTGTTATGATGCAGAAGCCGGAGCAGAATATGCTCAGGATGCCGACGTTCATAAGTTCAGTGAGCTGGGCAAGGAATAGATCCGTGGAAACACCCTCTACCAGACGTTCTTTCGTTAAAGCAGTTAGTGCAATGGGAGTCGGGGCGGCATTTGCTGCCACCCCGGTTTCCGCTGCTATGCGTATAGCTGAAGCACTGCGTCTGGGTGACCGACGTTACAAAGTCAGCGAAACCCGCTTTCTTATGGGAACATATGTGGCCATTACTGTGCTGCATGAATCTAAAGATGCTGCTGAGCAGGGAATTGCTGAATCGTTTTGCGAAATGGAACGCCTTGCAGCTCTTTTTGATCGCCACAGGAAAGGAACACCCGTTTCTGTACTGAATGAAGCAGGTCGACTCACTGATGTTCCTCCCGAGCTGTTTGAAGTTATGGATAAAGCACTTACTTTTTATCGCCGTTCAAATGGTGCATTTGATCTAACTGTGTTGCCTGTTGTCGAGATCCTTAGGCGTAATTCTGATTCGCGAAACTCAATCAGTATGACCGGAAGCGATATTGATGACGCTTTAGCACTGGTCGATTCTGAAGCTCTTAATGTTACAGAACGCGAAATAAGTTTTGGCAGAAAAGGGATGGCTGTAACACTGGATGGTATTGGCAAAGGTTTTATAGTAGATCGCGCTTCTGATCTCATGGCTGCAAAAGGTCTTTCAAATCATTTGATCAATGCCGGCGGAGATATTCGCGCCCGTGGTGAGCGATCAGTCGGGCAGCCGTGGATTGTTGCTATTGAAAATCCATATAAGGAAGGCGATTATCAGGCCGTTCTCCAGCTTAAAAATGCTTCGATTGCCACTTCTGGCGGGTATGAGGTGTATTTTGATGCTGAGCATAGTCATCAACCTGTCATCAATCCGCAAGAAATTTCACCTGTTAATGGCATAAGTGTTTCCGTTACAGCTCCAACCGTAATGGAAGCCGACGCTCTTTCAACTTCTGCATTTGTTATGGATTTAAAAAGTGCAATACGTTTTGTAAACGGTCAGGAGAAGTGCGAATGCCTAATGGTCACAACAGGCGGAGATAAACAAATTTCCCGTAACTGGGAAAAAACAGTTCATTTTTAAAATAGAAATTTGATAATGCTCTGTTTTTTAGCCGCAAGAGTTTTTAGTCTCCTACAACCAAGAGACTCTTGCTCCTGCTAGACCGGGATTCCTGTATTTCCGGTTTAGGGCATCAGCGGGAAAAGCTGAAAAAACAGAATCTGCATATAGGGAAACCAACCTCACTCCCCATGAAAGCTAAGCGGGTCGGAAGCTCACTCTTCTGACCCGCTTACATTTTTAGTTCTCTGATTCTACTCTAATATATTTTAAATAAATATTTGATGAATTATCACCGTATTTATTTTCAATGTATATATTATACATTGAAAATAATCACTACTATGGTAGAGTTCATCAAATCTCTAAATCTTTTGCATTGATTTTATTTTTAAGTTGTTTTTTGCTGACTTCTAGAGATTATCGGACACAATAGAGTAGGAGGCGTAGTGATTAAACTTAAGACCATGCAATCTAGGGTTATAGCACTTGTGGCTGTCCTTTTTGTTACAATTACAAGTGTACATTCTTTCTTGGAATATAGAAGTAAATTAGATTTTATTGTTCAGGGTGGAAAAACTTTGGCCGAGTTACAGTACAAGTCTGTCAAAGAACTTATAGACGAGCATGGCATGTCAGTTACCAGCGAGAAGCTTAAGACTTTACAAAAGAAATACGGCTTTAATATTTCTGTGGTTGTCCCGGATGGGAAAGGTTTTAAGTATCTGGCTAAGACTCACAAACTTACAATTCCCAAAAAAATCTATCCATGGCTGCATAAAGTAATGAAGGCAGAGAAGCCTCTTTTCCGCAGATTGAACAAAAATAATAAAGAACTTATCACCTATTATGCTCAAGTCCGTAATAAGTCAGGAAAATCTATAGGAATTGTAGCAATTCCCAGGAATATTACGTCTGATATGGATCGTCTTTATCGTGAGGCTTTGTATACAGTCATTATGGTCTTATGCTCAATGTGTGTTCTTTTTATTGTCCTTAAAATTTTCCTTGGGAGAATGCTAAATAAACCTTTAAACGATATTTTGTCTTTCTTTAAGCAGGCTGGACAAGGAGAATACAATAAAAGATTAGGACGCTATCCTGTAGAGATAGGGCTGTTGGCTACAGGTATTAATAGTCTTATGGACACGGTTGAAGCTGTTTTGGATAAGAATGAGGAAGAACAGAAAAATACAATTGAACAGGCTGAATATGCAAAGCTGGCTGTTCTTGAAACTGAAGAACAGAATAAACAAGTACGCTCACTTGTAGAGAGAATGAGCATAATGGCTCAGAGTATTGCTGATATTTCCGACCAGTTGGCAGAAGCTGATAGAAAGCTAACTGCAGAACTGGTTCTTTCAAGAGACGGATTGAATGAACAGAAAATACAGTCCAGTTCTCTAGCACATTCAATGGAAAGGATGAAAGATAGCTCGAGTAAAATGGCCGGGACTGCAACAGGAGCAGCTGAACAGGCTGAGACAGCAAAAACAAAAGCTGAAAGTGGAGCTGTAATTGTTGCAGAGGTTGTTAACTCTACAGCTGATCTGAAGGGTAAGGCTGAAGAATTAAAAGATAATATGACTGAATTACAGGAACTTGCTGGGAATATAAGCAAAATAGTTATCGTTATAGGTGATATTGCTGATCAGACTAATTTACTTGCTCTGAATGCTGCTATAGAAGCCGCCAGAGCAGGAGAATCCGGGCGAGGTTTTGCTGTTGTCGCAGATGAGGTTCGTAAGCTTGCAGAAAAAACAGTGCAGGCAACCAATGAAGTTGAAGATGCGGTAAATAAGATTCAGGATGGAACAGGTAGGAGTTTTAAAAATACTGAACAGGCAGTTCTTTCCATCTCAGCCAATGCAGAACTTAGCAGCAGATCTGGAGATGTTTTACACGAAATAGTCGATATTTCAGTAAGAACTGCTGATCAGGTTAAAACGATTGCGAGTGTTTCTGAACAGTTATCTTTTGAAAGTATGGAACTCTCTGATGCTACACTAAACATCAGTAATATTGCTGAAAGGAATACTGAATCTATGAGCATCTGTTCAGAAGTTGTTGAAGGTATAAATGATCTGACAGATGAATTACGAAAATTGATAAACGAAATGCGCTCTATCGATTAATAATTATTCTATTTACTATTAACTTTTTCTAATGCTTTGATAATAGTACCGAGTTCAGGTCTTTTGTTTATATCATGAATGTCGACATATCGGATTATTCCCTGCTTATCGATTATGAAAATGGCCCGTTCTGTTATCCCTTCAGGGCGAAGGATTCCATACTTTAGAGCAGCTTCTCCATGAGGCCAGAAGTCAGACAGAACGGGAAACCATACTCCTCCATCATCCATCTGGCTAGTCCAGGCGTATAGTGAAGGAATGTTATCTGTCGTGATCCCCAGCAGTATTGCATCATTCTTCTCAAAGAGTTTACGTGCAAGGTTGTAACCGGGCCACTGACCTGAGCATATGGGAGTAAAAGCTGCCGGAACAAAAGATATGACAACATTTTTTTTACCTTTGAAAGAAGAAAGTCTGATCTTTTTGCCTGTGACTGAAGGAAGAATAAAATCAGGAGCTACGTTTCCCACACTTACTTTGAGCGAACTGTCTACAGGTTTAAGTAGTCCCGGATTAAAAACCTGCTCTGCTGAAACATCAGCATATGCATTCATAACACAGAGAATTGAAAATATACTGACTAATACTAGAATATTGGATTTACGCATAATTGCTCCTTTCTTATGAATGTTTTCGTGTATTGGATTTAAAAATATCTGTGATAAATTATTGGTTGAAGGTCTTTTATAACATCTCAAATTTTATCATAATTATTTGATTTTGTTATCTTCCAGTAATATTGGTTATTTTTTTTAAGAAATCATTACAGTTTTTCATGCGTCCTGGATGTGAGTATACTGTTTTGAGATTAGAATCTTTCATCTTCACCAGAAAGAAATGTGGTGTTCCTGTTCCTCCCAAATTTGAATTTATATTAAGGTCAGCATCAGAGAACAGTGGCAGATCAATTTTAAATTTTTCTTTGAAGAAGTTTATTTCAAATTCTGAATTACCTGCGCCAATACCGATGATTTTAATTTTTTTTGAGTTATCTATTTTTAATAATTTGTCATGAAGTTTATTCACGTAAGGTGCTTCTTTCTGGCAATGCGGGCAATACATACTGAAAACTTCAACTACTATATAGTCAGCATCAATGTCAGCAATTTTCCATGGGCCGGCACCTTGTAGCCCCAGATATTCTATTTGATTATCTTTTAGCTCTCCTTTGAGCTCTACATTCGGGAATTTATCACCTTTCTGCAGTGGTGAAGCAGAAGCAACTGAGACCATGAGAATTATGATAAATACCAACGTGACTAAATATTTAAACATTATAAAATCCTTTTTTAAAGTTTCCTTCAGTAAATACTTATATAATAGAAGAGTCCAATCCGAGTTTGTTAAACCAGATTTGACACAGGGATAAAAAATTATCTTTTTAACGAGACTGCACATTATTTTAAAATAATTTTAAAGTTTATGTAACTGCTATAAAATTTATTGTTAGATATTGTACGTTCTCTTTGTAAATGATATAAATTGGTTATAATTACATCCATATTTTGAAAAATAATTGCATTTTTGTCATGACTTATATCTGGTTTAATTAAATCAAGGGTTAGGTTAAATGAGTTTTAAAATTTTTCATGGTTCAATCAGAAAAAAACTCATAATTTTAGTTTTACTCGCAACTCTTCCAACATTTATTCTCTATTTCTATACAGAAATATCTAACCGAGAGGATAAAGTTTTAAGGGCTAAAAATACTATCTCACGACTGGTTAACGGCTTCAGCCTTATTCAGCAAAGAGTCACAGAATCAACCCATACTTTACTTAAAACTGTTGCTGCTATGCCTGCAGTAAGGAAACTTAATGAAGCTAAAGCACATGTTATTCTTTCAACGCTGCTTAAAGCCAACCCTATTTATACAAATGCTATTTTGGTTGATTTAAATGGTGATGTTGTCAGTGCTGGAAAAGGTGGGGAAGAGGCTAAAAGATTAAATTTTGCTGACCGGAAGCAATTTAAAGAAGCATGTTCTACCGGGGAATTTTCTGCCGGTGAGTTTGTTATTGGTAAACAGTCGCAAAAATCAATCTTTCCATTTGCTATGCCTGTCATGGGCGATGATGGTAAACCTGTCGGGGTCGTTCTTATCGGTGTCCGACTTAGTTACTACTGTAAACTTTTTAGAGATGCTGATTTATATTCCAGAGCTTTTTTCGGAGTATCTGATTTTAAAGGAATTAGAATTTTCAGATACCCGATGTCTGAAGATGTGACTGTCGGATTGCCCATCAAGTCTGAGGTGTTTAGAAGAGCTGAGCACAAAGGTAATCCCGGAGTTTTTGAAACTAAAGACTCTTCTGATGTAAACAGAATTATTGCATACACACCTCTAAGAATCAGTTCAGAAAGTCCTCCTTATATGTATATGTTCATAGGAGTCGATTCTTCAGAAGTTATGGAAAAAGCTAACTTGGTTCTTTTACGTGGGATTTTCATAACATTAGTTGCTCTCAGCCTTTCTTTGTTGATTGCCTGGTTTGTAGGAGGGAGTGCTGTTGCGGAAAGTATAGAAAAATTAGCTGCAGCAACTAGAAGACTTGGTCAGGGAGATGATACGCTGGTCAGTGGTGTTGACTATTCTGATGGTGAAGTCGGGTATTTAGCACAAACTCTTGATGGGATGAGCTCCCTTATACATAAGCGTGAAGTGGAAAGAAATGAAGCGTTGAAGCAGCTTTCTGAGAGTGAAGAGCAGCATCGTATTTTATTTGAGAATAATCCTGTTGGAATCTGCCTGGTTAATCCTGAAACCAACATTATTGAATTTGCAAATCCAGCCTTTATGAGTTTGCTGGAGCTTGAAGATAAGCAGCTGGGCAGTCTTTCTCTTTTTGAATTGAAGTATAGCCTTGATGCTAAAATAGATGCGGGTGACTTTAAAAAAAATATACTGGGTAATGGGTGGAATGCATATTCAGTCCCATGTGTTACACGTAGTGGGCAGATGATTGTAGTTGATATTGTGTCTGCAAATATTAAAATAAAGGGCAAAGATTTTCTAGCTGGTTTTTTTACAGATATTACAGCACGGAAGCATTCTGAAAATAAATTACTCGAGGCAAAAGAGGTTGCTGAACAGGCGAACGCTGCAAAAAATGATTTTTTAGCAAACATCAGTCACGAAGTACGTACCCCGTTAAATGGTGTGTTAGGTATGCTCCAGCTGCTCCAGACCACCAATCTTAATAAAGAACAAAATGAATATGTTGATATCGGATTGCGCTCATCTCAAAGCCTGATGCGTGTCTTAGAAGATTTGCTTGATTTTTCAAAAATAGAAGCAGGTAAATTAGATATTTATGAAAAACCTTTTGAAGTCTCTGAGTTGTTGAAACAGTGTATAGATCTGTTAAAAGTTCAGGCCGATGAAAAAGGAATTGAACTCAGCGGGCAAATTAGTACCGAAACACAAGATATTTATCTGGGAGATGTCGGGCGGCTTCGACAAATATTATTCAACTTGATTGGGAATGCTATCAAGTTTACCGATTCAGGATCTATCAATATTGACATATATTCTCTTCCGCATCGTGATACTTCCAAAGAGAGGTTGTTTTTTGTTGTTAAGGATACTGGTGTAGGTATTCCTGATGATAAGATTGCTGATATCTTTGAATCTTTTACTCAGGTTGATGGTTCCCGCACCCGTAAATATCAGGGGGTCGGCTTGGGTCTATCTATCGTAAAACGTTTAGTTTTACTGATGAATGGAAGTATGAATATAGAAAGTGAACCGGGTATAGGAACTACGGTACTTATCTGCGTACAAGTAGGGAGAAATGTTTCACAGGTGGTTGTTGAATTTGAGGAGGGAGAGTCTTCTGCAAAACCTAGAAATCTTAATTTGCTGCTGGTAGAAGATGAAAGGGTTAATAGGATAATGGCAAAAAAAATATTAGAAAAAATGGGACATAGGGTTACGTGCGCTGAAAATGGTCAGCAATGCCTTAACATGATAACTAAAGATTCTTACGATGCTGTACTTATGGATATTCAGATGCCTGTATTGACAGGTATTGAAGCTTCCCGCATTATTCGTACCTCGCCAGAATATGCAGATGTCTCATCTACTCCGATCGTTGCACTTACTGCACACGCCACCAAAAGCGATATGGATGCAGCATTTGATGTCGGAATGAATGAGTATATAACCAAACCTTTTGATAAATCTGTTTTAGAGGATGTCCTGCAACGGATGATTGGTTTACACGCATGATTTAGTGCTTAGCATATATAAAGCATGTTCTGCTATTGTATAACCTCTTGTTTGAAATCAATGTCATCGCCGGATATGGCGATAGTATTAGAAGATAATTTTCAGGTGGATATTACTATGACGAAATTAATTTTAAATTACCGTATTTATAACAAATGGGAATAATAAGATGAATATTTCAAATCGCCTTAAAACTTCAGTTATTTTACTTGGGATTATCCCTTTGATTTCAACTTTTCTCATGTGGGATTTTACGCCGGAGTCGTCTAGGACTGGGACTCTTACAGTAATTTTGATTTGTTGCATTTTTCTGAGTCTTGCGGTTGCAGCTTTTGTTTTCTTCAGCATACGGCGTGATTTTACAACACCACTGAAAAAGCTCAGACGTTATGCCATAAGTATCCAGGAAGGAAAGAAAATGGCCGATTGCGGTGGTGAGTTCAAATATGAGCTTCTAGATCTTAAAAACGCTATGTGTTCTATGGTTGAGAGCCTTGAGGAATCTCATATAAACGCTAAAAAGCTGAGTGAGGAAGCTCATTCAAAAGCTGAAGAAAGTGTTGAGGCTCTTAGGAGGAGTCGAGAAAAGGAAGAAGAAACAGCTAATCTTCTTCAGTCCATGCGTAAAGTTGCTGATAAGGCAAAGGCCTCTTCAGTACATATTTTTTCCGATATCAATGAACTTACTGAACGGATAGAGTCTGTCAGTGAAGGTGTTGGTGTTCAGCGTGACCGTATGACCGAGACTGCTACTGCTATGGAAGAAATGAACTCAACCGTTTTTGAAGTTGCCAGAAATGCATCTCTTGCATCTGGTAATGCTGCTCAATCAAAGGATAATGCTGCTACCGGCGCAGAAGGAGTCACCTCTGCTGTCAGTGCGATTAAAAAAGTTGAGAATGAAGTCCTTTCGCTCAAAGAAACTATGAGCCAGCTTGGTGAAAGAGCTGAGAATATCGGACAAGTCATTAACGTCATCAATGATATCGCAGATCAGACAAATTTGCTCGCTCTGAATGCTGCAATCGAAGCTGCCCGCGCTGGTGAGGCTGGACGAGGGTTTGCGGTAGTTGCTGATGAAGTGCGCAAGCTTGCTGAAAAAACAGTGGTGGCAACTAAAGAGGTTAGAGAAGCTATTACTGATATTCAGGATCATGCTAAAACCAATATGGATTCAGTTGACCGTGCAGCAGCCGACATTGTTGTCGGTACAGAGATTGCGGTTGAGTCCGGCGAACATATGCAGCTGATAGTGACGATTATTGATTCAACTTCAGAGCAAGTTGATTCAATTGCCACGGCTTCAGAAGAGCAGTCTGCCACCAGTGAAGAAATTAATAGCGCTATTTCTGACGTAACGCGAGTGGCGCAGGACACAGCTGAGGGGATGGATCAAGCACGAAACGTTCTTATTGAAGTTTCCGGCCTGGTACAGGAGCTTGACTCTCTTATCCAGGGACTTGCTACAGGAGAACTTGAAGCTGCTTCTGGCAGTGAATTAGTTACTTGGAGTGATTCAGCTTATTCTGTCGGAGTAAAGGCTATTGATGTACAGCATAAAAAGTTGGTCGGGATGATCAATGGTTTGCATAAAGCAATGCGCAACCGGGCTTCCGGCAGAGTTATGGAAGAACTGGTTGCAGAACTTAAGAATTACACAGTAGATCATTTCAGGACTGAAGAGTTGCTTTTTGATAAGTTTGGTTATCAATATTCAGCTGAACATAAAGTTCTTCATAAAAAATTTGTAGATCAAGTTATGGAATTTGATTCCGAACTGCGTAGCGGAAAGGCCAAGGTTACAATGGAAGTTATGCATTTCCTGAAAGATTGGCTTATTAAGCATATTCAGGGTGAAGATAGGCGTTATACTTCATTTTTGAATAGTCATGGCGTAAAATAATATACAATTAGTTGTAGTTAATATGACAAAAGGCCGGAATCCTATCTCCGGCCTTTTGTTCTTTAATGAATTTATGGAAAAATTATAATCAGTTTGTCTTTAAGACTAAGAGTTAAATATGAAAAAATATATTGAAATGCTGAAAAAATTTAATGATTTTTATGGAACGGAAAGTCGTGAGGAATTTGCGCATTTTGCGTTGATTCATACTGCTATTATTTGCGTACTTACATTTCTATGCTATGCCACCGATCATGCTTTTGCCGTTAAGGTGTTGCATACGATTACCGGACTTTTTATAGTCGGTACAATACTTTCCAGTATAGCTGTCTTTGTCCGCCGTCTAAATGCTTTAGGCAGAAACCCAAAACTTATTTTTGCTGCCTTGATTCCTGTTTTAGGTCTTTTGTATCTGATTTTTGTTTGTTTTAAAAATGATGGTGCAGAGCATTCCCCCGTTTCCATATTAGCTGTTAAAAGGCAACAGTCTTTATAACAAGGTGTTTATATCTTGGTTGAAAGTTTGGAATCCTTGACTTATTAGTCAGGGATTCTTTTTTTAAAGTATAAATTTATATGTAGTCCCACAATTGTTGTGAAATATTAAAATAATCTTTTCAAACTATTTTTGAGTATTAAATAAATATTAGAGAAGCTTCATAAAAGACACATACTTTGAGCTGATCCTGAAGAGCAGTATTTCGCTCCGTCGTTAAGCTGGTGGTATTCTTTTTTGATGACAGCTGGCCGAGTAATTGATGATAATAATCTAACAATGGCATGACATGAAGAAGAGCAGTCTTTTTTTATTGGCAGGAATAGTTGGTTATTCGATTGTTATTCTGCTTATTTATTACTGTGAGTCTACCTGTGAGAGTTCTAATATTAAAACTCTCTTTGATGCGTTCTGGTATTCACTGGTGACCCTCACCACTGTAGGGTACGGTGATCTTTATCCCAAATCTATTGCCGGTAAAATTATATCCATGACTATGGTTCTTGGCAGTATTGGGATATTGGGTTTTATTGTCGGTAAACTTAGCGAACATATTAACGCTCTGGCAGAGAGGCACAAAATGGGTTTTGATGGGACTAATTTCAGCAATCATGTAATCATTGTCGGCTGGAACGAATTTTCGGAAGATGTTGTAACTCAGCTTGTCCATTCAGGAAAGAAAGTCTGTATAGCTACAGATAATAAAGAGCATATCGATTTTATATACGAGAGTTTCAGTCGCAATCAGGTCTTTGTTATCTACACAGATATGAACTGCCGGGAATGCCTTAAAAAAGCTAATGCGGAAAAAGCCGTAGCATTAATGCCCAACCTTGGGGATGATACTAAAAATCTGGTTTTTGTTATTAATGCCAAAAAATATTATCCACACCTGTCATTTGTGGTCACTATCGATAACTCTGAATTGAAGGAAACGTTTACCAGTGCAGGCGTAAGTTTTACTATCTGCCGTAATGATATATCATCTAAAATAGTAGCCAGTTATATTTTTGAACCGAGTGTCGCCAGATTTAATGAAGATATTCTGGCCTCAGCAACAGAAAATGGCGATTATGATATCCAGCAGTACTATATCCAGAGCAGCAATAGGTTTGCAGAATCGAGTTATGGTGATATTTTCAATGAACTTAAAGAACAGTTCAATGTACTTGCTATTGGAGTTAGTCGCGGTGAAGGACAAAGCCAGAATGTGATTAAAATGCCTGAGTCTTCTTTCAAAGTACTTGCAGGAGATTACCTGATTGTACTTACTTCGGGACGGTCAGTCGAATCTCTTGGGCAGATATTCGGGTGTTCTGAGGGATTATTTTATTCTTAATTTTTACATAGCTGATAACATTTAGCTGATGCTGAACACCGATATGTGGTAATCAGGTTGCGGAGTCCTCCGGTTGGAAGGTCGTAATTACCTCTGTTCCAGAATTTTCAGAGGTTCGCATCTGGATGTTTGCCTGATGTGTTTTTGCAATCAACAAGGCCGAGTATGTGCCGAGCCCGCTCCCGTCCTCTTTTCCTTGAGTGACATACTTATTAAAGAATTTCTCACGAATATTTTCCGGTACAGCCTTACTGTTTTTTACTGATACATTGATAGGTGGACCGTTTTGGATTGCAATAGTAACTTTGTCACCTTCAGTTGAAGCTTCTACTGCGTTTTTGATCAGGTTCCGGAACATAGTGCGCAGCAGCATCCCTTCTCCTGTAAGGTGAATTTCTTCCATTCCTTCGATTTCTTCGCCATCCAGCATTATGGAAAGCTTTACATCGGTCTGGTTTAGCAACAGGGCCATTTCTTCTTCAAGGGATGTCATTAGGTCAATCAGATCTACCTTCATGGTTTTCAACCGATAAATTCCCTGTTCCATTTTAAACATATCCAGATGAAATTGAATCATATCCAACATGCGGTAACCGGCTGATGCGATCCGCTTTATATATTTGCGTTGTTCAGTGGTAAGAGGATCACCGGTAAGGAGCATTTCGGGATAACCTATGACCAGATTGAGAGAAGACTTTAAATCATGTCTGTTAATACGTTCAACCTCGTCCCGGATCATCTCTGCAGTACGTCTTTCATGGATTTGCTTTACCAACAGTTTATTTTTTTTCTCAAGTTCAGACTGTTTAGCGCGCAACTGTTTTGTGCGTTGGGATACAATATTTTCAAGCATTTCTCGATGGTTGTTAAGCCATACATCACGTGTCTCTATCTTGGAGAGCATAGAGTTGAATTCGGTTACAAGGTAACCGATTTCATCATCACTGCGATAGGAAACTCGTTGAGAATAATCTTTACTTCTGGAGATATCTCGAACGGCAGCAGTAAGCTGACCTATGGGCTGGGTTAATTTTTTGCGGACATAGTTCGTTGCAATTATGCATACTGTCAAAACTGTGAGCAGAATAAACAGCGATGAAATAATATTTTGGTAAAACCAGTCCAACTGATCTGAAAAACGTCCGTCCAGCAATAAATATCCAAGAATTTCATTACCTGATTTTATTGGCTGTACAATTTGGAATTTATTAAATTCAATAAGTAAGTCGAGATCTTTTGCGGGTAGGGATTCAACTTTCTTACCAAAGGACGCAAATACTTTTCCATCAATTGTGAAAACTGTTGCTCCAACGGCATTGCCAATTAACGATAGGGAATTCAAAACTTCTATTGCCGCATCCCGGTCTGAGAAGTCGAGGGCAGGAGTGATGGACGTTGCCAGTACCTTAACAAGTCCTGTTGCTTTTTGAATGGTTGCCTGACGATAAGAGTGAAAGAATGAAGCTACATTAAGTGTCATCGAAATTATGAGTGCAGCAATGGTTGTTCCTAGTATCGCAACACTTATTTTACGGCCGATACTATTGCTGTATATGGTCATTGAGGATTTTCTCCACAGTAAACGTCAGATAGCTTGAGAAGCTTGGAACTGATTGTAAGCCCAGCTTTACGGGCAGCACATACATTTACTTGCAATTTAAAGCGGGATCCGTTTTCAACCAGATTAATCATACCTCCCATGCTTAGAAAATAAGGGCTGCGTCCTATAGTTAGAATTGGTTTACCTTTAACTTTTTCCAATACAGCTGCCATAATCCGTGGATTTACATCTCCAATAAAAAGTACTTCGCAATTAGCAGCAGGCCAGCGTACTAGTTTGAATCCATCGCTTTTTTTAAAAAAAGCAGCCATTTCATGCGGCATAATTGCAGCAACCGTTACAGGTCTGATTGCGGAAATTTTATTCATATCCGGTGTCAGAACATACTTGGTTATTTTTTTAATAAACAGAGCTTGAAGCTGTGGCTGAGTGGCTACTATGCGGGCTTGTGCCGTTTCAATCGGTATAGAATATAGCACAAAGAATGAGGCAAGCATAACTGCCATTATTTTATGGATTTTTAGAAATCCCACGTTAACCTCAGAGTGTATGAGGGTTCTGCGGGGACAAAATCTCCATCGTTGACACCCCCTAGTAAGCTATCACCGATCAGTTCAATTGATAGGTCATTACGTGGTGTCCATGCCAGTCTCGCATCAAGTCCGAATCCTGTGGATAGGTCTTTCCCGTCCATAGTGTTCAGATATGATGAAAATAAATCAAACTCCCATTCTTTTGAAATATTGAACAGGGCTTGAAGTTTAACACTGTATATAGGACTGTTTATTGGAGGAGAAAAACCAGGGATATTAATACCAGTTCTTGAAAAATCTTGATTTGAAAGATCAAGTGATGGTCTTAGAGTTAAGAAAGACAGTGGAGACCAGTCAAGTGCTATTTCGGTCCCGTACGTTAATCCGCTAAGATTACTTGCTGGAGTGGCCGTATTATTATCATTGTCGAGTTCAAAAGTTGCGAGTTTATCATAATTATTGAAGTAAAGTGACCAATCCAGTTTAAGTGTTTTACTGAAAAGTTTACGATAACCGGCTTCAATAGAGCTTAACTGTTCCGGTTCAAGATTACTGGAAATATTAACATCGTATGTGGTGTCTCTCACTTTGATTTTGTAATTGCCTTCACGAATCCAGTTACCCGGTTGTCTGGTTGCCTGAGAGAGAGCCAACCAGTATTCTTCATCACCCTCAGTGTAAAGTAATCGAGCTGTTGGTTGCGGTGAAAGGTCATTGGAACCGGAGTAATCAAGTTTTAGACCCAGTGTCAGAAAAAGTTTTTCGTCTATAATAGTTATTTTATCTTTGGCAAAGCCGCTGAAATCAAGTCTGTAGATGTTATCATTTATAACTGAAACTTTTTTTCCTTGACTGAATGAATCCCAGAAATAACGTCCACCCAAGCCAAAAGTAAGGAGATGTACACCCATTTTCTCAGCAGAGTATATGAACTCAGCATCAACTGCATTTGACTCTACATCCATATCCTCCAGAGTAATTGCGTCTCTGGTATAGGATGTGCGAAATTGCATGCCGGAATTTACTCCGGTTTTCCGGTCCCAGAGAAGTTGAGTATATCCGCTGTACTCTTTTTTCTCATTGTCAGATGAGAAATGGTTTCCGGGGGGAGATTTTTCGTCAATTGTCGATGTTGATAATTGTCCCTGAAGTGAGAATTGATCAGTGTATGTGTTGAGCCAGTCTGTTCTGAATCCGGCAGATCCTGTAACCCAGTTTGTTGACCCTTTTTCTGTTCGACCTCTTATTTTATAGGATTTTCCACCTTCATATCCACCCTTAGCATATACGGCGAGCGTACCCTTACTGGTAACTTTTTCGCCATGACGTATAAATTGACTTGCCCCGTCAGTTCCGGCTGTAGTTACGCTTTGGGTTCCCTGCATTTCTGCAGCGGATTTTGTTATTATATTTATTACTCCATTAAAAGACTCAGAACCCCACAGGCTAGTCCACGGTCCCCGGATAATCTCGATTCGTTTAACTGTTTCAATTGCCAGATCTTTGGTAGACCATATTACGCCGTCAAAATAAGGGGAGGTTATCGGGCGGTTGTCTACCAGTATTAATTGTTTGGAGTTAAAAACTCCTGAAAAACCGCGAATTCCGATAGACCATTTAGCTGTGTCTGTTCTGGTGACCATTACACCGGGAACTGTTCTTAACGCTTCGGGGATATTTTTAGCTCCGCTGCTTTTGATGTCTTCAGCGGTAAGAATAGTATATGACCCTGGAATATGTTCGAGAGATTGTTTGCGTTCAGAAGGAGAGACCATTTCAACTTGTAAAAGGTCTTCAAGGTCTAATGAGTCCAGTTCTGAGGTGACATCCGTGTCTCCTGCAAAACATGGTAAAATACTGGTTGCAATGACCAGTAGTGAGAATAAGAGAGCAATAACAGCTAAACGTAAACGGATCATGCTTCGGTTTTATTTCTTGCTGTCATCATGTATCCACGTCCTCTGATCGTTTTGATAGCAACTGAATCACCTATTTTCCGGCGTAGGTTGCTCATGTGAACATTAAGAACATAGTCATCAAAATCAACAGTACGTCCTAAAGCTATTTCCATAAGCTCATCACGTTCAACAAGTTTTCCGCAATTAACAGCTAAATGTTCAATAATACTGAATTCAGCTGCAGTGAAGTGAGTTTCTAATCCTTGGACTATTATTGACTGGGAATCAAGATTGACCTCAATTCCGCCAACTTTGAGTTTTCCTTTTGAACTGGGAGTATGGATGATGGACGATTTGCTCATAGAGCAGCGTCTGAGCGAAGCTCTCATACGTGCCAGCAGTTCACGAAGCGGGAACGGCTTGCAAATATAGTCATCTGCCCCCATTTCAAGACCTACAACTCTATCCACCTCATCTCCTTTACCTGTCAGCATGATGACTGGAATGGTAGAATCCTGCCTGATTTTTCCCAGTACATTAAGTCCGCTGATATCGGGCAACACAATGTCCAGAAGTACAAGCTCAAAATCTCCATGTTCTATCACTTTCAGGCCATCTTTTGCTGTGCATGCGTGATGCAGTGTGTAACCTTCGCCGTCCAGATAGGTGGACAACAGTTCTCCCATTTCAGGGTCGTCATCTATAAGAAGTATCTTATTCATAATGTTCTCCTGTGTAGGACCATAATTGTTTAGAAGGAATAAGCAAAAAAGTTTTGTGTAAAAAAATGTTAATAACATTAAGAAACATTAAGATTCAATATTGAACTGTATAGATGTATGACAGCAAGCCTTCTATGAATAATTTTCCGATATAAACGTTCTTTAACTCCGCTGCGTATAAATAAGTACAAGCAGGTGAATCGGTCACCTGACTTATAGTGCAAGGATGTACGATACAACACGGAGGTTTTTATGAGTTTGGTAATTAACAACAACACAATGGCTAATTCCGCTGCCCGTCACCTTAATGATTCATATAAGGCTCTTGGGAAGTCAACGGAGAAGATGTCGTCAGGTCTGCGTATCAACTCTTCATCTGATGATGCCGCTGGTTTGGCGGTACGCGAGTTAATGCGTTCTGATGTTTCTACACTTGGTCAGGGCGTACGAAATGCTAACGATGGTATTTCAATGATTCAGACAGCTGACGGCGCTCTTTCCGTTGTGGATGAGAAGCTTATCCGCATGAAGGAACTGGCAGAACAGGCCTCAACCGGATCATATACTTCTGACCAGCGAGCTCTGATCGATCAGGAATATCAGGCTATGGCATCGGAAATAACACGAATTGCCAGTGCAACTGACTTTAATGGTATTTACCTTCTGAATGGTAATCTTGATGGTGATGAGGCCATGACGATCCACTTCGGAACAGGAAATGATTCCGCAGAGGATAAGTATACTGTTGAAATCGGAAATTGTACCGCTTCTGCTCTCGGGGTAGGTAATCAGAGTGCACTAGATGCCGGTTATACTGTTTCAACTCAGGAAGCCGCACAGGCAGCTCTTGGAGCTCTCGACGCTGCGATTACCTCTAAGGATAAGATTAGAGCAAACCTTGGAGCTACTGAAAACAGGCTTGACGCAACAATCTCAAACCTTGAGATTCAGGCTGAAAACCTTGCTGCTGCAGAGTCTCAGATATCTGATGTAGATGTTGCTACTGAAATGACTAACTATTCAAAGCAGCAGATTATAACTCAGGCAGCTGTTTCCATGCTTTCACAGGCAAACTCTCTGCCGCAGATGGCTTTGTCTCTGATCGGTTAAAATCTTAGCATCCACTTTTAGTTTGTCTGAGGGCCCGGTTTACCGGGTCCTTTTTTTTACCCTTAAACAGGGCAGTCGGCTTTGCCTCTGTTTGCATGATCTTGGTTTTTGTATTGTACGAGTTCTACCCTGTCAAAATATCCGGCAAAAATTTCCTTCTTCTTTTTTACCTCATGTCAATTGATTGAATTCTATTAAAACACGCCTGTTTATTATTAAGAATAGTTAATTCAGGGACTTTTAAATTAATTGTCCTTTACTTTTTTTATAAAACATAAATGTTGGCTATCTTATTCTATATGTAATTCAGTTCTATTTTAATGTTGTGAGGAATGTAAGTTGCTTCATTCTAGCTATTAGGAGGAAGTATGAATACTTATATTAAAGAGAATTTTGAATATAATGACTTTAATAATGTAGATGTATTTTTTAAAGAAAATACTAAACTTATAAAGTGTATTGTTAATAAGTTTTTAAGATCAAAATATAATTCTATTTCATCATATGATATAGATGAAGTTTTTCAAGAAATAGCTTTTAAAATTGTTAAGAATAAATATATTGAAAAATACTCCTCTGAAAAAAGTTCTCTTAACACGTGGATATACATCATAAGTAGGTCTGTATCTATAGATTACATGCGTAAAAGGCATTGTATATATATTAATGTAGAAGATTTAGATGACTATGCTGCGGAAGATATAGAAAAAGTAAAATTAACAATTCCTGACGGTCTTCTCTCTAAAAGACAAAGTGAAGTACTTCAAATGATATTTTGGGGTGACTTAAAAGCCGTTGAGGTTGCACAACATCTTGGCATTACTGCTCGTACAGTACGCTGCATTAAACACCAGGCTCTTTTAAAGCTTCGCCGTCATTTCGGTGCGGCCAGAGTAAGGAGGATTGTATCATGACTGTTGAAGGCGTCTCTTATACCGGATCAGAAACAACTGTCACTAAAAATGCCAGCGATAATACTTCGATCGATCAGGTTGATTTTCTGACACTTCTTACAACTCAGCTGGAATATCAGGACCCTACTAATCCTGTTGATAACTCTGAAATGATCAACCAGATGACCAACTACGCCATGCTTGATGAGGATGTTGCGCAGAATACAAATCTTGAGACCATCATCAATCAGCTTGATGCTCTGTCATCTCTCAGTACTTCCACTTTGATAGGTCAGGAAGTTTTGGCAGATGGCGGTGTTATCACTGTTAAGGATGGAACTGCTTCGGGAGTAACCGTTGACCTTAAGGATGATGCAGCTGCCTTGGGATTGAATATTTATGACTCAAGCGGAGCTTTGGTTGACACTGTCTATTTTTCTGACGTTGAGGCCGGACAATATAATATTTCAGGTGAAGAGCTCACAGCGCAAGGTAAGCTTAATGTTGATGGTACTTACACAGCTCTGGCTTTTGCTGTCGATGAAAATGACGCAGCTGTAGCGGCCTATATTAAATCTGTTGGAACAATCACAGCTGTGGATTCTTCTGATTCCGGCACTACAAATTTGACTCTGGATGACGGTCGGGAAGTCTCTATGGCTGACGTGACTTTCATTTCATAAATTTAAGGAGCAAAAAATGAGTATTACAAGTTCATTGTACACGGGAATTTCCGGTCTTCATGTAAATTCGCAGGCTACATCAGTTGTTTCTAACAATCTTGCAAACTCTTCAACGGTTGGCTTTAAAAGTAAGGATGCTGTCTTTGAAGATCTTTTTTATTCAGCGATAACTACTGGCGGTGGCTCTTCTCAGGTCGGTAACGGCGCAGGAGTGGCGACTATCAACACTGATTATACGCAGGGGTCATATGATGATTCAAGTATCTCTACAAATGTAGCCATGAACGGCGACGGTTATTATGTCGTTGTGGATCCAGATACGAATACAACTTATTATACCAGATCAGGTAATTTTGATTTTGATAAGAACGGATTTCTGGTCGATACGTATGGCAATCAGGTTCAGGGATGGGCAATAGAAGATGGCACTGCATCAGGTTCTCTTACCACAATTCAATTGGATCAGTCCCAGTCTCCACCGAAGGCTACCTCTGAGATTGCTTTGACCATGAACCTTGACTCGCAAAGTGTAGATGAGGCTAAAACGACCAATCCTTATACCTCTCTTTTTGAGTTGTATGATGGAACTGAGCAGCCGCCGCTGGATGATTCCCAATACAGTTATTCCACTACAATGACTGTATATGATGAGAATGGTTCTGCTCATGATATGACTTTTTACATGGACCCCGTTGATGTTGATGCAGATGGCAGTATTGTCTGGGAATATGTAGCTGCATTTGAAGCTGAAGATGATCTGCGTTCCGGTTCAGACGGCGTGTCACTTAATACAACTAGTGGTGCCGGTTTAGCTATGGTCGGAACTCTGGTTTTCAATTCTGAAGGTCAGATGACTTCTGTAACTGCTTTTACTCTGTCTAATGCAGCAGCTTCAACTGATACTAAGGATGCCAGTAACTGGGGACTCTCGGATTTAAGCCCAGAAGGCTCACCGGAAGTGAATCTTAATTTTACCGGTAGCTCGGAAGGTCAGGATGTTTCTATAAGTTTCGGAATGTCCAGCGATAATGCTACCTGGACAACTACCAGTGGTATCTCAACTCTTGGCGATATAGCAGCCACTACCAGCTATTCCGACTTGCCTAAGTTCAGTGATTACACCCTGAATCTGGGGGCAACCACCAGCTACAGCGATAGTTCATCAGCTACATATGGCATAACTCAGGACGGATACGCTACTGGTTCTCTTGTTTCAGTCGATGTGGACGAAAAAGGTGTTCTTATCGGTAACTACTCCAACAGTCAGTCTATTGAGCTTTATCAGATGGCTTTAGCCGACTTTACAAATGAAAGCGGTCTGGCGGCTGAAGGTAGTTCTTTATACAGAGCGACCACTGAATCCGGTGAGGCAATAATCGGAACAGCTGGTTCTGCGGGATTTGGGAAAGTCGTTTCGCATGCTCTTGAAGCATCTAACGTAGATATCGCTTCTCAAATGACTGAGCTCATTATTATCCAATCATCATATCAGGCTAACAGTAAAGTTGTAACCACAGCAGACTCACTGTTGCAAACAGCAGTCGGATTGAAACGTTAATTATAGCAGCTATGTCTATATATTAATGAATATAGGCAGTTAAAGTCTATTAGTCGACTACGTAGTAATAAAATGGGATCTCAAATATTTCATAAGATTTGAGATCCCGGAGGGGCCCCAAAGCTCTGAAGGGACGCTGGAGATATCATGCTTAGTAATGCATTAGCCATAGGGCAGAGAGCTGTAGCAAATGCTCAGGTTTCAATAAATACGACCAGTAACAATATTGCCAATGCGGAGACTCCCGGATACCAGCGGGCTGATGCAGTATATTCCAGCAACGATAATATTACAGCGTATGGTAACAGTATTGGTACAGGCGCAGATATTGTTGGAATTCAGGCAAATTGGGACAGCTTCATTGAGAAGCAGTATCTTTCGGCTTCCGCAGATCTTGCATCCAGCAATGCTTTGAATAAGTTTTTATCACAGATGGATTCTCTCTTTAATCAGAGTGATGGTATCGGACTTGCCGCAGCACAGGATGAATTCTTGAGCGCATGGAATGACCTCGCCACATATCCTGACTCACTTGCAGAAAGGCAGGATCTATTAGGTGAGGCTCAATCTCTGATTTACTCCTTAAATTCTACCTCCTCTGAACTTAAAGGTATGTCTGATAGCGTTGAATCAGAGATTATCGATCAAGTAAATTCAGCTAATGAGCTTATTGATTCTATCGGGTTGCTGAATAAACAGATTGCAGCTTCACCGGAAAATTACGAACTGATTTCCAACAGAGATCAGGCTATTCGGGAACTTGATGAACTTGTTGGTGTTGAGGTGCTGACTTCAAGCGATGGGCAGACTAAAATTTATACCGAATCAGGTCAGCCTTTGGTTGAGGGATCAGAAACACACAAGCTTGCATACAGTGGTGCAAAGTCATCTGAATCTTTACAGCCTACTTCAAACTATGACGGTGAACTGAAATTCTCAGGAACTTCCAGTGAAGAGTTGATGCTTGAGTTCGAAACTTCCGGTCCAGACGGAGCCGCTCAGTTTAAAGTTTCTCTCGATGGAGGCAAAACTTGGGAAAAGGATGAAAACGGCAATACTCTTCTCTATACAGCAGGAGATGCTGATAACTCTGTAACAATTGCCGGAGTAGAAATATCTTTTTCCGGTGGAACAACCGATCATACTGAAGGTGATCGTTACACTATTACACCCAAAACAGGCCTATACTGGAGAGGTGACAGCGGGACTCTGGTTAATTTGACTCCTATGACTGATGCCAGTGGTACTGATGTGGCAAACAGAGTTTCCAGCGGATCAATAGCCGGTCTGTTCAAAGTAAGAGATGATTATATTGAGCCTGCCTTAAGTGACCTTAATGATTATACTTCGGCTATGGTTTGGGAAGTTAACTCAGTGCATTCACAAGGTGCTGGTTTAGAAGGTCATTCTGCCGTTGAGGGGAGCTATGGCGTTACTGACCAGACAGCAGCTTTAAATAAAAGCGGTCTTACATATGAAGATAAAATTAAGTCCGGCGAGTTCACAATCTATACTTATGATTCAAATGGTAATCCGACTTCCAACTCGTCTATTTCTGTTGATCCTGCGACGGACTCTCTCGACGATATTGTCGCATCAATAAACTCTGCCTTTACTGGAGTTCTGACTGCTTCTGTTAACAGCGATGGTGAAATAGAAATTCAAGCTGGGTCAGGCTTATCTTTTGAATTCGGAGAAGACTCATCAGGTTTTCTTGCTGCAGCAGGTATAAATACTTTTTTTGAGGGAAGTTCAGCAGGTGATATTAAAGTCAATTCTTATGCAACAGAAAATCCTTCTCACATAAATTGCGGGGAAGTTGGAACTGACGGAACCGTCTCTTCAGGAAGTAATGATACAGCTAAAACAGTCAATGATCTTTTAAGTAAAGAGGTAAGCATCGGAGAAAAAGGTGCTGAACAAAGTTCATCACTTACAGAGTATCTTGCCAGCCTGATTTCTGAAGTGGGATCAGCCGCATCAACTGCTGAGACTCAGGTTATCTGTGATGCTTCCGCAGCACAGCTTTATTATGATCAGCAGGAGTCTGTAAGCGGAGTTAATGTTGATGAGGAACTCGTCAATCTAACCAAATATCAGCAGCAGTATACGGCCGCATGTCAGATTATTTCTGTAACCCGCGAGATGTTGGATACCATCCTAGGTATAATGTAGGAGTCCGTAATGAGAATAAGTACATCGCAAATATATTCGCAGAGCATTTCGAATGTCAGTCAGTCTCTCAATTATGTCACTGAAGTTTCGAATAAAAGTGCCAGCCAGAAGAAAATCAATACTCCTTCAGATGATCCGGCAGGTATGGGGAATGTGGTAAATTTGCGAAGTTACGATCAAACTCTTGAGGGTTATTACAATAATTCTCAGCTGGCAGGGAGTCTTCTTGGAACTGCTGACGGTTTGCTTGTTAACGCCAGTGAACTTATGATTTTTGTTTTGGAACAAGCCGAACAGGGAGCAACGGGAACTTATTCCAACGAGCAGTCTCAGTCCATGTCTGAAAATATGATGGCTTATATGGATTCCCTTTTAGCCATTGCCAACGCCAAATCAGGAGATGATTATATTTTTTCAGGCGAGGCCACAGATACATCTCCTTATGAATATGTGCCGGGAGTAACAGTTACTGGTGACTCTCCGGCCAAGAGTAATTTTGTCTCATTCTCCGGCGAGCTTGAAGATCCCATCATTGTTGAATTCACCTCTGACGGCACTATTGGTACAGATGCAATTACTTATACCTACTCCCTTAACGGTGGTAGCGACTGGGTGACCGGATCAATGGCGGCAACAGATACGGACATTGATCTCGGAGATGTGACAGTATCAATGAATGCCGGGACGGCAGTTACGGCTAGAGATAACGACGCAGAAACAGGCAGCCAGTTTGTTGTGCGAAATTCTTTATCCTACACTGGAGCTGATGAGGCCATGGCTATTGATATTTCTGAGAGTGTGGATGTTGACGTTAATACAGTAGGTAGCGACGTTTTTGGCGGAGTAGATGCTGCGACTGGTAATGCATATTCTGAACCTAATCTTTTTGAATCAATCAGTGATGCCGTAGCTAATCTTTGGATAGGTAATGAGGATGGGGTAGCAACTTCGATTGCAACTCTTCGTGATGGTGATGAACTGTTGAACAGCATAAATGCCAATATTGGATCTAGGGAGCAAAAAGCAGATTTTATAGGTACCAGCCTGAGCTACACGCGTGATCGAATAACAGACTCCATCAGTGACGAGGAAGATGCAGACAGCGCTGCACTGACAGTGGAATTAAGCAAAGCACAGTACATTTATCAGGCCGTACTCAGTTCAACATCCAAAGTTATAAGTATGTCCATTCTGGATTATCTTTAGGAGATAGGTCATGGTTTCATCTATTACATCAAGCAGCTATACGTCTAATACTAATTCTGGAAGTTTTACAATCGATGGATTGGGGAATGGTACTGACTGGAGTGCTCTTATAGAGGCAACCATAGAAGGTGAAAGTTATAAAAAGGAGCAGTACGAGGCTGATCTTGAAGATGCCGAGTCTGCAGTAACGCTTTTAACCGCTCTTGATGAGGAATTGATAGGTCTTTCAACAACCCTGCAAGGCATAGATGAGCTGGACGAATTTCTTTCATACAAGGGATCTGTTTCAGGTGATGAGGTCACGGCTACTGTAGAAAACGGGGCTGGTGAAGGTTCTTATAATCTTATTGTAAACCAGCTTGCCAAAAAAGATGTGTGGATTGCAGAATCTTACGATATAGCTGATGCGGCTACATCCATTGCTTCAAGCGACTCCAGCATAACCCTGTCGTATAGCGGTAAGGATATAACTATTGCAATTGCAGCCGGGACAACTGCACAGGAATTGATAGATCAAATAAACAGTAATGCAGAGTGTGATGGAAAAATAAATGCTTCACTTGTTTCTGATGGAACAAACTATCATTTAAAATTTGCAGGTGAAGATACTGGTAAGGACAATGCCATTGTCATTAAGGATTTGAGTGCTCTGGATTCTGTTAATCCTGCAGATTTTACAAATACCCAGACAGCTCAGAATGCACAGATTAAGATTGATGGTTATCCTTCCGGTGCTAATGAGTGGATGGAAAGGGCTTCCAATTCACTTGATGACGTAATTGATAACATGACCGTAGCACTCAATTCTACAACCGATGGGGACGGGGTTACTATTGGTGTTACATATGATACTGCCGCTATGACTGAGACCATTGAGTCTTTTGTGAGCAGCGTAAATCAGATTCTCTACGATGTTTTGGATCTTACCGGTGCGCTTGATACTGGTGCCGACGATGAGGGGACATTTTATCTAAAAGATAGCTCACTTGGTATGGTGAATTCTCAAATAAAAAATGTTCTATCCACTATGGGGGTCGGTTTTCAGCGCTATGATAGTGATACCGGCGAAGGTGATCTTTTCACCACACTTTCCACGATAGGGATAAGTACTGATAGTGACGAAGGATCTTCTACATTCGGGCAGCTTGAAATTGATTATGATGAACTTGAGGAAGCTCTGAGTGAAGACCCAAAAGCCGTGGCAATGCTTTTTGCCGCATCCGGCGAGGCAAAGTCTAGTAATTCTTCAGTTCAGATTCTCTCTACTATTTCAGGTCTGACCTCCGGAGGTGAGTATGATGTTGAATATACCGTGTCTGGTGGGGCGATAACTTCGGCTACCATTAACGGTAATGAAATGAAAATCAATGGCAGTACCTTGCTGGCTCAGAGTGATAGCGATGCGAATGGTCTTTATTTGCAGATTACTGATTTGACCGATGGTACATACTCAAGCACCGTGACTATTCAGCAGGGGAAATGTGGACAATTGGCAGATCTATGTACTGCTATGACTGACGTTGATAGTGGGGCCGTTCCACTTCTTATTGAAAGCTATGAGACTCTGACTGGTAAGCTTGAAGATGAGATTTATGATGAGGAGGCAAGGCTGGATTCTCTTGAATCTAGTTTGACTCGTAAATACGCCGCATTGGATGAAATGCTGTCTTATTATACAGGATTACAAAGTCAGCTCGAAACGACTTTATCAACGGATAAGTAATTTTTGCAAATGTAGATGGTTAAGATAAAGAGGGACCGGATTGTTCATGTTTCTCCTATGGTCTGGTTAAAAGTTCTATCATACAGTAGTAGTTTTTTCAGATCAAAGGCATCTTATAAGCTATTCAAAGTAGATACGAGTTTACGTTTCGTAAGTATTAGAAAATATTCTATTATATTTTATATATTCCAGAATAACATATGCGCTATGCTTGATTCTTAGATGTAAAACTTCTATTGACCAATTTTCGGTGCAAGGCTAAAAGAGAATGACTGGTCTGTAACGATATATTTCTACTTGGTTTGCATAAGAATTTCTATCTTATTTTCCCCTAAAATATTTTTTATATAATAGTTAGATCTATTTATGGTGTATTATCGTGCCTAATTTTTTATTTATAGCTATGCTTGCTGCTTTTCCTTCTTTGTCTACTGATATGTATTTACCTGCTTTGCCTATTATTCAGGAACAGTGGAGTATTTCACTTGTATCAGTAAATTTATCTCTGATAATGTTTTTTGTGTTTTTTAGTTTCTGCATGCTCATTTATGGGCCTTTATCAGACCGGTTCGGTCGTAAGCCTGTGCTTATAGCCGGAGTTGGCATGTATGTGGCCGGATGTTTTCTTTGTTCATTTTCACCGAATATACAGTTCTTGGTTATATCTAGAATCATTCAAGCTGCAGGGGCGGCATCGGCATCGGCTCTGTCCATGGCTTTGACTAAGGATTTGTATCATGGAGTGGAGCGGCAAAAGATTCTGGCATATATCGGGGTTATTGTGCCGTTGTGCCCTATGGTAGCTCCTATGATAGGTAGTTTGATACTGAAATATCTGGCGTGGAAATGGATTTTTGTTTGTCAGGCTGTGCTTGCATCGATTGCTTTTGGTGGTGCGATTCTCTTCAAAGAACCTGAATTTGAAAAGACATCAGGCGGAATTTTAGCGGTAATGTCCCGTTATCTGGTGGTTCTTAAGAATATTAAGTTCAGTCTTTATTGTTTCTCTTTTTCAGTTGTGGGTATCAGTTTTTTTGCTTTTCTGGCTGGATCAGCTGATATTTATATCAGAGGTTTCGGTATGACTGAGCAGCAATATGCATTGTTTTTCAGCCTTAATGCTTTAGGATTTATGTCTGGATCATTCACCTGTTCACGCTTATGTATTGGATATTCATCTACTGCAATATTGAAAATATCACTTTTGGGAGTTATATCTGCTGCATTAGGGATTTTATTTCTTGGGTTCTCGCAATATATGTTTGTGGCAGCAATGTTTATGATGACTTTTTTTATAGGTCTCAGCAGACCTATCAGTAATCATATGATCTTAGAAACCGTTGATAGGGATATAGGAGCCGCATCTTCACTCCTCACATTTTCATTTTTTATATTTGGTGCCATTGCTATGGGGCTTATATCCTTGGAGTGGTCTTCAAAAATAAATGTAATTGGAGAAATGGGAATTGTCGGAGGAGTTGTTCCGTTTGTAGCATTATATTTGATCAGTCGTTATTGCACGAAATCTGTCTGTGAAAATTAAGAAAAAGCCTGCTTCCATATGAAAGCAGGCTTTTTTGTAATCAAAATCTATTCTGGAATGGAATCAACCAGTTCCAGTTTTTCAAGTGTTCCTTCTCCTTCGAGCAGGGGGCCCATTTTAGCAATTGCGCTAAGAAAATGATCAGATTTGCAGTGAAAATCAAAAGCAGCCTGGTCTTTGAATTTTTCGCAGAAACGGTATTTCCCCGGAGCATCAACAATGCGATGCAGTCTATATTCAACAGAGCCTTCTTCCTTGGCCGTTTCTTTAATCAGTTCCCGTAGAATTACTTCCAGTTCTTTCTCTTTACCTGCAGCAGCTTGAAATGTTGCATTATAGATTTCCATTATATTCTCCTTTTTAAGGTTTGTTCTCTCTGCATTTATAATTTTTGATATATGCAGAAGTTTAGTAAACGGCAATATTTGTTAAATCTTGGAAAGTTTAGTAGTTTTTAAGAAATATGGAATCAATATTTTATATGACTTATGTGGGATGATTCGTTGCCACAATTGGGTTTGATTTTCTGTACTATTTTTTGGATATCGATTTGAACGTAATAATTTTATAAAAATTAAAATTTAATTAGTAGATTATTTATCATGATGATATGAAAAAAATTAAAATATTTACATAACTCATGCAAGAATAAGTATGATTTTGTCTGAAGCAGTTTACTATTTTGCAATGCGTGGTTTTGGTTTCCTGGATAATTTCCCAGTCGGTGGTCTGGGGGTAATCAAGGCTTTGACATATGGTGATAATAAACCATCTCACAAGGAAGTATTGGGTTTTGCTGAAAAGTGGAGTACTTATCTGGATTATGCGACTTTGTGCTTATGGATTCGTTGGGAAAAGTTAATATGAGTGTTTATTTTACAAAATTTGACAGTGTCTTTTGTGAGATTATTCTTGTCGGTAATGAAAACGGCTTAAGTCATTTACATTTACAGACAGGCGAAGGTCGACGTGAATTCGATATCTCTGATAAATGGATTAGAAATGATGAATTTTTTGTGGGAGTTATCCGGCAGATTAAAGACTTCCTGTCAGGGAAGACAAGTTCATTTAAAGTGAAATTAAACCCACAAGGTACAGATTTTCAAAAGAAAGTATGGGGGGAACTCTGCAAAATACCTATTGGTCAAACCCGTACCTACAAAGATATAGCTCAACAAATCGGGAACAGAAATGCAAGCAGGGCTGTAGGGATGGCAAATTCTAAAAATCCCATTCCTCTGATTATTCCTTGCCACCGGGTGATAGGTTCTAATGGAAAATTGACAGGCTTTGCTCACGGACTGAGAATAAAACAACAGCTGATAGACCTTGAAGAGTATTGGAATAACCAGAAAAGCTAATCTTCATCATCCATACTTACCTTGGGAGTGGCAATTTTGTTTCGCTTACCATTATTTTTTTCGATTTGTTTTACTATTTGTGTATGCAATGCCCTTGCCGGTTCCATACTTGAATCAAGACTTAAGCAGAGTTCTGTATAATTAAGAGCGCTCTCAAAGTCTTTGGCATATGTATATGCACGAGCCATATTATAGTAAAGATTCGGGTCGTTTGGAGTAAATGTGCAGGCTTGATGATATGCTTTAATCGCTCCGTTGTAATCACCCTCTTTTCTAAGTCGTACTCCCAGTCTGTTAAAAGGATTCAATGCCTCTGGTTCATTTTGAAGAATTTCAATAAAAAGTTCTTTCACATTATCAAGACAGTCCTGTACGGCGTATATATCAGCAGCTTTAGTCAGATACTCCTGATAGTTTTCCATGTCACCTTTGCCTTTGTATGCATCAGCCATTCCTTTGTATGCTTCTGCGTACATTTCGTTCATAGCAATAGCTTTATTGAAAGCGATAATGGCTTTCCCATATTTTTCCTGCGACAGGAAATTAAGCCCTTTCTCGAAATATTCTTCAGCGGGACTTTTCTCTACATCGGTCAGTTCCTCAATGATTTCTTCAAACCCGTCAATCGCTTCATCAAAACTGCCGTTTGAAACCATATCCCATGATGCTGAGAGTAGTTCCTGTTCGATCTCATCAGGTGTAACACTTACGTATGCAGCAAACAGATGGCGTTTCAGAGTCTCCATACTGTAGGGGCGCAAAACATAACCACCGCATCCTGCTGAAATTGACTCTAGAACTGAGTCTTTACGCTGATCATAAGTTACCATAATAATTGGAAGTGCTCTGTTTGCATGTTTTCTCAGTTTGCGCACACATTTTGCGCCGGATGTGTCGTGCAGAGAGTCGTCAACTATAGCTACATCAATTATGCTGCCTTCAAGGGCTTCAATTGCATTCTCCCACGTGGAGTATACATATATTTTTGAGGCGCCAATACCAACAAGAGTTAATCTGTCTGTAGATATATTTGCTGAATTATTGGAGAAAATCCCGAATCTCAACTCTTCAAGCATTCCCGTCTCCTAGAGTAAACATTTGTATTTGACTACAATACATTTTGGGTGAGTATGATTCAACTATAATTCAAGTATTTTCTGTATAAAATAAAAAGTATAAGTTCAAAAAATAAAAGGATGAGCCTCAGTTTATAGAAGTTCATCCTTTTGGTATATAATTTTTACAGATAATTTGTTAGCTGAGTGTAACAGCCAGTGGAATAATATGGAGTTTACTGCTCCGTTCCTGGGTTAAGCCTAGTTTCCAGTTTACACGATCAGTTTTACCGACAGCTTCTGCAACTTGTTCAGCCAGTCCCTGAATGTTTATGATAGGATGTCTGGAAAATACCTGTGGCAATCCGTAAGTCAGGTTACAGGCAAGACAGCATCCAGGTCTTTGGTTTAAATGAATTTCAAAGTTTACAGTATCTATGCTGTCATCTTTGTATACCAGAGATATGTCGTAACTTCCATCGTCTGCATCTCCCAGAAGAGCTTCGAAAAAGTCGTTTGTCTTGCTGGCAGGAAAGATTCTTTCAAGCATATCCGAATTAAAAATTTCTGCATACTGGCCCATATATTTCTCCAATACTTTTTTCTATTTGTACCTAGCTTTGTCCAGCAAGTTAAATGCCTTTGAAAAGCTGCTTATGTCAACTATCTGTATATAAAGAGAGCAGATTCTTGTCTGCGAGAGTAGTTACGAATTGCTAGTCAAGCATATTCATTTCTTTAAACCATGCAACGGCATCCTTAACACCTTCAACTGCCGGACGGTGTGAGTAGCCTAACTCTTTCTCAGCTCTTGCTGAGCTGTAATACATTTTTTTAGCAGCCATGCGAATACTGTCCAATGTGGCCACCGGTTCTTTGATTAACCCAATTTTTGCCAGATTTTCTGCGATAAACCCAACTGAGTACAAGATGGCAGACGGTACTTTAAATCTTGGTTTGGCTTTATTTGTTGTTTTTGCTGTCATAGTGAAAAGTTCTTTGAGATGGAGGTTGTCACCTCCTAGAATATACCTGCGTCCTATTTTCCCTTTCTGCAGAGCCAGAAAATGTCCCATGGCAATGTCATCAACATGAGCAACATTTAATCCCGTGTCAGCATAAAACATGCCCCCGTCTCGGGCTGTATTGAGGATCATTGTTCCTGTTGGGGTCGGGCGTGAATCACCGGGGCCGACAGGCGTGGACGGATTAACAATTATAGCTGGAAGATTCTTTTTAATGACCATCTTCATGACCACTTCTTCTGCCATAAATTTAGATTTTTTGTACGGGCTGATCATATCTTCTATAGTAGAAACAGAATTCTCGTTTGCAGGTGTGCCGTCAGAATTTGAGCCCAGAACACAGACGCTTGATGTATAAACTATACGCTCTATACCTGCCTCCAGAGCCCTTTCCATTATCAATCTGGTTCCATCAACGTTGGTGTGGATCATAGTTTGTGGGTCTGGAACCCAGAGTCTGTAGTCGGCGGCAAGGTGGAAAAGATATTGGCATCCTTGAAGTGCTGTATCAATTGCTGATGCGTCGTTCAGGTCGCCTGAGATAAATTCAATAGGCTCACTGAACATTCTTCTGGCTTTTTCAGGATCTCTTACGAGAGCTTTTATCTTGAATCCCTGTGCGTATAATATAGGTACGAGGCGGGAACCGATTAATCCAGTAGCACCGGTAATTAATACATTCATAATTGGGGAATACCTGCTTAGACAGAGGTCATACACTATAGAACTCTGCTGAAATAGTATGTCTGTTTAGTAGAATGAAGCGTATAAATACAGAGTCAGTATCTATAGAAACCATTTTTAAATGTTCACATCTATATAGACAATTGAAGTCTGTTACGTTGCTAATGGTTTATTGACATTGATAAGTCAAGTTAAGTTTCGTTCAGTGCTTCTATGCTCCGCAAGCAAACTTACCAAGTGTTCGTGCTAAAACATCCCATTCAAAAGGTTTACTTATGTATTCGTCAACACCTGCATCTTTAGCATTTCTTTTGTCCAGAGCGGTTGCATGAGCGGATAAAGCTATAATTGGTGTGCTATGATAGTTTTTGTATCTATGAGATGTTCTGATTGTTTTTGTTGCCTGTATACCATCTAGAACTGGCATCTGAATATCCATCAAAATTAGGTCAATAGTTTCTTTTTCAAGCATATTTAAGCATTCCTGACCATTTTCAGCGCAAAAAATCTGATGTCCCATTTTTTCTAAAATTTTGCTGGCCATCATCCTGTTTACTAATTCATCTTCCACCAAAAGTATTTTTAAAGCAGGGACATCGGTAAAGTATTTGTCTCTATTTTCTGATGTTTTATGGTTCGTTTTATCAATCTCTAATTTAAGAGAAAATTTTATTGTCGTCCCATGTTCAATTCTGCTCTCAACATTTATGAATCCATTCATCAAGCCTATTAATTTTTTAACAATTGATAGTCCGAGACCTGCTCCTTTATATTTGCGTGAAAGGGATCCGTCTACTTGAGTAAATGAGTCAAATATTGACTCAATTTTATCTTCGGGTATTCCTATACCTGTGTCGGAAACAGAGAAGTTTAATGATTTAAAACCTGTTGTTGATGACTCTGAAGTTGTTACCGTAATAACAACTTTTCCATGTTCGGTAAATTTAAGAGCATTACCAATAAGGTTGAAAAGAATCTGTCTGATTCGACCTTCATCGCCCATATAACAACCTTCTGCTTCATTGCTGATGTTATATGAAAGTTCTATATTTTGTTCTTTTGCTTGAAATTCAAATAAATTAATACACTCATCCATGAGCCTTTTAATGGAAAATGGTTCCTTAATTATATCTAAATTCCCTGACTGAACTTTTGAAAAATCAAGAACATCATCCAAAACACGCAACAGATTTTTAGACGATTGCAGTGCAATATCAATATAATCTATTTTTTCATACTTGCTGTCGGAATTTTGTATAAGCTGGAGCATGCCCATTATGCCATTTAGAGGGGTTCTTATTTCATGGCTTATGTTGGCTATGAATTCATCTTTGGCCTTATTAGCCATGACAGCTTCTTCCTTGGCTAGCGACAGCTTTTTTTCATTCTCAATGCGCTCTGTAATATCATGTACAATAGAAATAAGTCTTGTTTCCCCTTTAAAGACGAATGGACCTGAGAAAACTTCAACATCTCTTATTTTGTCTCCGGAAACTACATGTTTGAAAATAAAGCTGTTGAGCTTATGCTTTTGGGCTCTCTTCATTAAATCTTTTACTTCATTGACAGGTAGACTATTTAGTTGGTGGATATACTTTGATTCAAGTTCTTCCTGTGTGTATCCATAAAATTTTTCAGCAGCTTTATTTGTCTTAATAATTTTTCCTGAACTTGGTTCAAGAATGAACATTACAGAGTGGTTTTCTTCAAAAAGAGCTCTGAACTGCTCTTCATTATCTTTGATTGCAAGCTTGGCTTTTTTTTGCTCGGCCAGAACCTTGCTTAGATCTTCTGAGTAATGGGCAAATTTAACGACTTTTCCGTTTTCAAAAATGGGGTATATACTGTGAAACAGATTTTTATCGTCTCGTATATCATTAAAATGTACAGGAGCTCCTGTTTCAGCAGCTTGATTAAGAAACTTTTTTCGTGACCGTGCGAGATCTTCCGGGATGAAATTGTATACATTTTTACCTATCAGTTCAGCCGTGGTGGTTTTGATATTTTTTGCTAAATTGGTATTGGCATATAGTACCTTGCCTTCTAAATCTATCATGAAAATTGACTGATTACTGGCATCGATGAGGCTTTTTATATCTTTTTCAGCTTTAACAGCTTTTCTTTCTGCAGCCTTTCTCTCTTTCACCTGAACCAGCAGAGATTGATTGATATTTTGAATTTCGGCTGTCCGCAGTGCTACCTGCTGTTCAAGTGTTTTCAGGTATTCTTTTTGAAGTTTTTCAGTATGTTTTCTGGCTGAAATATCTCGTGAAATAGCCAGAACCATCTGTTTTCCATTATATTCTAGTTTTCTGGCATTGATTTCCACCGGAATTGACGTTCCGTCTTTTGCTATATTGACAGCCTCAAATAACGCTGATCCATCAGAATATCTTGTTTTGGGGGAAATGTTACATGCCTTTGATTCTGGAGCATCAATATCTAGTACGGTCATTTGTAGTAATTCTTCGCGTGTATATCCCAAGCTGCGGCATGCCGCTTTATTTACGTCTTTAATGAGTCCACGGCTACCGTCAGTATGTATTTCGTATACAATCACTGAGTCTTCGATGGCATCAAAGAGTACTCGAAAGAGTTTTTCACTCTGCTCAAGTGCTGATTCAAGTTTTCTATGGCTTGGCATACTTATATTTGTTCCTTATTTAGTATGTCTTTTTTTTATTATTTATTTTAGTACCGTATCTATAAAAGGCATTTTATCCTAGGTTAATAATAATAGAAACTAATGATCGTGTATACCTATTAGTTCTATTTTTTATAGTAGATTGTAATTTGAAATTTGATTTGAGGAGAAAATAAATATAATTTGCTTTGTTATAATAAATATTTTGCAATTTTGCTTTTATTTTTAATTTTTCAGGACTGATAAATGAATAATTTTAATGTATGTGCAGAGTCCGTTTTAGAAAAATACACTATATATGCCGTCCGCAGGGACGGTTTTTACTTTGTCCAGTAAGAAGTGTGTCGGTTGCGGATGGTGTTGTATATCAGACCCATGTGAGGTTTCTCATCGTAAGTACGGGTATACTAAGCGTTGTCCTGATTTGTTCTGGGATAAATGTATGAATCGTTATATATGCCTTCTGATGAGGGATGCACAGGAGAGTGAGGATGCTAAACGACAGCTTTTTGAGGGACAGGGTTGCTGTGCTCCACTTATGACCTGGCGTGATAATGTTCATGATCGTGATAATGATTGACCTGTATCTTAGTTGATTTGAATTTAGATTTTTTATTTTTGCATCTGTGGTTACCCATAATGTAAATGATTATAGCATTAATTTTATATCTGAAGTAATATTTTTTTTTATATGCATAATCAGTGGAAGGGCAGGTAATATGCAAAGCAAGAAATTTATTTCAAATGGTAAAATTAGAGTTGGTATAGCAAAGTGTCTTTTAGGCGAAAATGTCCGCTATGACGGGACACATAAACTCGATCACTATATACGTGATACACTTGGTAGCTACGTAGAATGGGTTCCGGTATGTCCTGAGGTGGAATGCGGGATGCCAATCCCCCGCGAAGCGGTGCGTCTTATAGGAGATGTAAATGCTCCCAGACTTGTTGGCCGCAAGTCTGGAGATGAGTGGACAGGGCGAATGCAGGAGTGGGGGATAAAGAGGCTGAAAGATCTGGAAAAGGAAAATCTTTGCGGTTATATCTTTAAACATGGATCTCCTTCCGGTTCTATGAGGGGAATGAAAGTTTTTCAGGAAAACGGTGGAGTACTATATACTGGAGTCGGGATATGGGCTCGTATGGTTATGGACCATTTTCCAATGCTGCCGTGTGAAGATGACGGACGTTTGCATGATAGTGGAATCAGAGAAAATTTTATTAACAGGCTTTTTACATTTAGTCGCTGGCATTTGTCTATGCAGGACGGTAGAAGCCCCGGTATATTAGTTGATTTTCATTCCAGACATAAAATGCTGATTATGTCTCATAACGAAACAATATATCGGTCTATGGGGAAGTTGGTGGCGACAGCGGGAAGTGCAGATTCTGATGATTTATTCCCTCAATATTTTAGTCTGTTGCTCAAAGCGCTCAGCTATAAAACGACGATCAATAAGCACGTCAATGTGCTTACACATGCGCTGGGGTATTTTAAAAAAGACATCAGTGCAGACGAAAAGCAGGAACTTCTTGAAGTTCTTAATCAATACCATAATGGATTAATCCCGCTGATAGTTCCAATCACTTTGCTCAACCATTATGTACGCAAATATGATAAAGAGTATTTGGCAATGCAATATTACCTGAAACCTTATCCTGCGGAACTTATGTTGAGGAATCATGTCTGATCAAATTACCAAAAAAGATAAAGCTAAAAATTTATATGTAGCTGAAGAAGACCGTGCCAATCATACAATTTGTGTGCTTGGTGCAACAGGATATGTCGGTGGACGTTTAGTTCCGCAATTGCTGGAACAGGGATGGAAAGTAAGAGCTGTTGGACGCTCTATCGCAAAATTAAAATGTCGCTCCTATGCACGTCACGCTCGTTGCGAAGTTATGGAAGCGGACCTTTTTAATATTGACTCTCTTGATCCAGTTATGAATGGATGTTTTGCCGTTTACTATCTTGTTCACTCTATGCAGACCGGGACCGGAGACTTTGTTGAAAAAGACCGCATTGCAGCGCAGAATGCAGTTTTGGCGGCTGAGAAAGCCGATGTTTCGCGTATAATTTATCTAGGCGGAATGATTCCAGACGACCCGAATATCAGTCATCATCTTGAGTCCCGCGCTGAGGTGGGTGAAATACTTTCACATAGTTCAGTCTCATGTACTGTATTCAAAGCCGCAGTAATTCTTGGTTCAGGCAGCGCTTCATTCGAGATATTACGTTATCTGGTGGATAGACTTCCAATTATGCTTACTCCAAAGTGGGTAAGGGTGGAGAGCCAGCCGATCAGTATTCTGGATGTTCTTTTTTATCTTTCAGGTTGTCTTAACTATCCTGAAACAGCTGGAGATAGTTTTGATATAGGCGGACCTTTTATTGAGACTTATGAAAAGCTATTTCGTATTTATCAGGAAGAGGCCGGACTACGCAAAAGGTTGATTATACCAGTTCCTTTTCTTTCTCCAAGGCTTTCATCTCATTGGTTGGGAGTTGTTTCTCCTGTACCTGTCGCATTAGCCAGACCGTTAATTCTGGGACTACGTAATAGGGTTGTATGTAAGGATTTTAGAATTAGACAGATTATGCCACGCCGTTTAACTGATTGCAGGACTGCTGTCAGGCGTGCTCTTGCAAAGGTAGAGCAGCAGGTTATCGATACATGCTGGTCTGATGCAGGACTAGTGGAACAGCCTGAGTGGTCTGTTTGTGGTGATGCCGGCTATACCGGAGGAACTGTTTACCACTCTGCCTACCGCGTTAAGATAGCTGGTGATGCGGAAAGTATTTGGCAGAAAATAACCTCTATAGGAGGAGACGAAGGCTGGTATTGCTGCGATTCGCTTTGGTCGATAAGGGGATGGATCGATAAACTTGTCGGCGGCGTAGGTCTGCGACGGGGACGTAGGCATCCTTCATCTATTGCTGTCGGCGATGCACTTGATTTCTGGCGAGTACTTGACGTTCGCTCTAATGAGAGACTCTTGCTGCTGGCTGAAATGAAATTACCGGGAGAGGCCTTACTGGAATTTTCTTTAGAGCAAACCATAGCAGGCGATACCGTTTTAACTATGACAGCCAGATTTTTACCCCGTGGTCTTGGTGGTATCCTTTATTGGTGGGCCGTGTATCCATTTCATTCTATTGTTTTTAAAGGTATGGCAAAGTCTCTTGCTGAGAAGAGTGGCAAAAGGATAATGGAAGGCCCTGAACTGGTTGATGGTCCTGCTCCGAGATGTCATATTTCCAGCTCTAAGTGAGGGTTATTTTATGGCGGGTGTGGATTCAAGGCGAATACATTATTTAAATAGTGAAAAAGATTCCGGCGGACCGGTTATATACTGGATGAGCCGTGAACAGAGAGTACAGGATAATTGGGGGCTGCTTCATGCCCGCCATGTTGCGGGGAATTCTCGACCATTGGTGGTTGTCTTTTGTCTTGCTCCATCTTTTATCGGGGCTACAGCCCGTCAATATGATTTCATGCTTAAAGGGTTAGCGGAAGTCGAGTTTAGTCTTGTCCAGCTAGGAATACCATTTGTTTTAAAAATGGGTTCTCCTGAATTTGAGATACCGGATCTAGCCAAAGAGCTGGATGCCGGCTTAATTATTTCAGACTTCGATCCTCTGCGAATAAAAAAAATATGGCAGGAAACAGTAACTTGTAACATTAATATTCCATTTATTGAGGTGGATGGTCATAATGTTGTTCCAGCCCGTTTTGTATCTGATAAGCGTGAATATGGCGCCAGAACAATCAGAACTAAGATCGGAAAATTGCTTCATGAATTTTTGGAAGAATTTCCAGCTCTACAGTCTCAAAATCAAAATAAAATAAGTTCATCTCCCATAGACTGGGCCGAGGTCCGAAATTTTATTGAGGTGGATGAGAGCGTTATGGCTGTTGATTTAAGTCCGGGTGAGAGTTCAGGGCAGGTTGCTCTTACAGATTTTATAGAAAACAGACTTAGTCGATATGCTGAAAGCCGCAATGACCCTAATTTGAATGCTACGTCCAGACTTTCTGCCTATTTTCATTTTGGGCAGCTTGCACCACAAAGGGCGGCTCTTGCCGTTTCATGTACAGGTAGTGGAGTGAATCAGGAGGCCTATCTTGAAGAACTGATAGTCAGGCGGGAGCTTTCTGACAATTTCTGCCTGTATACACCAAAATATGATTCACTAGATGCTGCACCGCAGTGGGCAATCAATACTCTTGAAGAATATAGTGAAGATGTTCGCGATTATCTCTACAGCTATGAAGAATTTGAAAAGGCAGTGACTCATTCCGCTTTATGGAATGCCGCGCAAACTCAACTTGTTGTGTCCGGCAGTATGCATGGTTATATGCGTATGTACTGGGCTAAAAAGATCCTGGAGTGGTCAGCTTCACCCTCTGAAGCTCTTAAAATAGTAATAGCTCTTAATGACCGCTATGCTCTTGATGGGCGGGATCCGAATGGATATGTGGGCGCACTCTGGTCTGTTGCAGGTCTTCATGACCGGGCATGGAAAAAGCGTCCGGTGTTCGGATCTATTCGGTATATGAACGAACGCGGTTGCCGGCGTAAATTTGACGTTGATGCGTATATTAAAAAATGGATTCAGCCTTCGAGCTATCATTGATATTAAAACATCTTATATAAAGATATTTTTACTGCATTTTGTTTATGATTAACAGGTAATTATAAAAATGTTTTTGTTTTATTTAAATAAATAATGTTCATGAATATTTTTTATGCTATGGTCCTATTATAAGAAAATTAACTTATTATTGGAGGTTAATCATGGCTAATATGGACTATCCTGGTCCCTGCCCAAGTTGTGTAGGTATTGATGGTTGCAGCACTGAAGAAGGCAAAAAGATGGCTGTTAAGCATTATTGTAAGGGACTTGAAATGGAGCTTAATTCATGGAAAGCCCGCTTGTACGATGTCCTTGCTGATGATAAATCTGATTCAGCTAAGGAGCAGATTATTATGTTAAAATCTATAATGAAAGAGCTCGAAGCTGTTACAGAGCAGATGCAGGAAATTTGTCCTACAAGCCTCGGTGAAGATGAAAAAGTGATCTCCGGTAAGCTGGAGGATCTGCGTGTTCACTATACAAAGGCTATGGAAGTTATTGCACCTGGATGGTTCGGTGGTTGATCGATTGCTATAGAATTTTTAATGTAGGCCGGCCTTTATCGTCGGCCTTTTTTTGTCAACTATATATGGATTAATGCTGATGTTGATTTTGTTTTAAATCTGCAAGAATCAGGCTGGGTAAATTTAATGCTTAACACACGGTTACGATTAATTTTTTCATTATTCTTTTTTTCGGTATTGTCCATTTCAGCTGTCGAAGGAATTGGCTGGGCAGAAGATTTACCGAAAGGGTTTTGTTATATTGATGAATATATACCTAATGCAGTTTGTGATGTGCGTTACTACGGAAAGAATAATTTTGTAGGGGAGAGGGTCGACGGTTATGAGAATTCGCGCATAATAATTACTGAAGTCACTGCAAAAGCCTTAGCTGAAGTGCAAAATGATCTATCAACGTTTGATTTGGGATTGAAATTTTTTGATGGCTATAGACCACAACGTGCGGTGCATCATTTTGTCCGCTGGGCCGAGAATCTGGCAGATATCCGCATGAAAGATTCTTTCTATCCTGATGTGCAGAAGAAAAATTTATTCCGTGATGGATATATAGCTGCGAAATCAGGTCATTCCAGAGGTTCTACAATTGACCTGACTCTTATTGATCTGAAAACTGCGAAGGAATTGGATATGGGCAGTCCATTCGATTTTTTTGGACCTAAGTCATGGCCATCAAACAAAGAAATGTCCCTTAAAGTTCGCTCCAATCGTGCATTATTGCAGGAAGTCATGACCAAGCACGGGTTTAAGCCTCTGAAAGAAGAATGGTGGCACTTTACGCTAAACTTCGAACCTTTCCCTGAAACTTATTTTGATTTTCCTATCAGATAAAAGATCAACGTATTGATTTATACTGGAAGAAATGAGCTGATTTTCATTTATTTTATTTGATATACTGTAGTTGACAGGATTAAAAAATACACTACTTTAATAGTATTAGTTATTAATACAAGGAAAGGATATGAAACAGCGAAAACCGATTTTGTTCCTAATTGCTTTTTTTATGGTGTTGGGAGTCGGGGGTTTCATTACAAACTCTGATGCCAGCAAGGAGAAATCCATGAGTGATAATGATTCAACAGAAATAGCCACTTTAGCTGGCGGATGTTTTTGGTGTGTAGAGTCTGATCTTGAAAAGCTTGATGGAGTTCAAAGAGTCATTTCTGGATATACTGGAGGGCATGTGGATAACCCTTCATATGAACAGGTCAGTTCGGGGCGAACTGGACATCTTGAAGCCGTTCAAGTGTATTTTGACCCAAAGCGGGTCAGTTATGGACAGGTTCTGGATGTTTTTTTTAGGCATCACGACCCGACTGATCCCGGAGGTTCCTTTAACGACAGGGGGATGCAGTATACTTCTGCAATTTTTTATCATGATAATAATCAAAATAAAATTGCTGAAAAAATGCTCAGTGATCTTGATGCTTCAAAGGTATTCGATAATCCTGTTGTCACAAAGTTGATCCCATTTGAGGAGTTCTATAAAGCTGAGGATTACCATCAGGATTACTACAAGAAGAATCCGGTAAGGTACAACTGGTATAGATTTCTTTCCGGTCGCGATAAATTCGTAGAAGAACACTGGGGAAATAGTGACAAGCCTGCTGTCGCAGTGCCTGATGTGGATAATGATTTTGTCCGGACAAGTGACAGTGAATTGAAGAAGACGCTTACTCCTTTGCAGTTCAAGGTAACCAGAGAAGATGGAACCGAGCCTTCTTTTCGTAATGAATTCTGGGACAATAAGCGTGAAGGTATTTACGTGGATATTATTTCCGGTGAGGCTCTGTTCAGTTCTACGGATAAATTCAAGTCCGGTACAGGGTGGCCTAGTTTCACTCGCCCGATTGACGGTAAAAATGTGGTAGAAAAGGAAGACAGCTCTTTCTTCATGAGTAGAGTTGAGGTCCGGTCCAAAAAGGCTGACTCACATCTTGGACATGTTTTTGAAGATGGCCCGCAACCGACAGGTTTAAGATATTGCATAAATTCCGCTTCCTTACGGTTTATTCCTAAGGATGAACTAAAAGAGAAGGGATATGGGGAATACTTAGGTCTCTTTCAGTAGGATTTAGGTAGTGTTGATGCTTTAAGGGTTGTCATGTTGGCAGCCCTTATTTTTTTATTTTGATGAATTTAAAGATTGCTGTATAAATGGCAAGTAGGATACTTGTACAGAAAACGTAAAAAACTCGGACGGTTTTATGTGCCTGCTTTCAATAGTCATTCCTAACTATAATTATGGACGTTTTGCCGGACGTTTTTTTAGCTCTATTGCAGATCAGTCAATGAGCCTTGATGATGTTGAAATAATTTTTGTTGATGATGGAAGCACTGATGACTCTATTTTGCAGGCGCAAAAATGGGCGCAGAAGTTAGCCTGTAAGAATTTTAATGTTTATTCTCCATCGCGAAGTGGAAATCCTGGGCTTGTAAGGAATTATGGACTAGAAAAAGCGCAGGGTGAATTTCTTGTGTGCCTTGATCCCGATGATTCCATTCATCCTGATTATTTTGCTGTCTGTATTGATTGTCTGCAATATAATTCTTTAATTTCAATCGTTTATACTGACTATCTTGAGCGACGTTCTGATATAGTTACAGAGTATCTTTTGCCGGAGTTCAAGCCGATATATTTACGGACCCAGAATCCAGTTCCACCCGCAGCTGTTTTCAGACGCAGTATTTGGGATAGCGGAGTCCGTTATCGGGCAAACACCACTTATGAGGATTGGGATTTCTGGATTCAATGCCAGATGACAGGGGCAAAGTTTAAACATATTGCTCAGATTCTCTATAATTATGAAATACATAATGCTAATTTCTCTCAGCAGGCTGTGAAAGATGATGGTTCAGCCAAGGCACAGATTGTACTGAATAATCCTTCTTTTTTTAACCCTGCAGTCAATCAATGGGCTGTTGATCATATAAGGGGTAGACTCTACGCACCGGCTTTCCGGCGTGGCTATATCCCAACGTCTGAGGATATTAATGCCGTTACAGGTATAATACGCGGCGATAATTGAAATTATTAGTAGATTCATTTTTTGAGCGCTTATTGTTATAGCCGTCTCAGGTTAAAAGCGTGTTTGAATTAATTATTGCGAAATAAGTAAAGTAGTTGGCTAAATGTACGCAAAGCAATATATAAACTCTATATAATTACGTAAAATTGCAAATTTAGCCGATATAACGTAGTTTTAACTTATTAAAAATAAATTCCATCTTGACACAACCGATCTCTAAGTGCAGTATTTATGCACTTTCGGACCTATTAGTGACAGTGCCTAAATTGATTGTTTCCCCTGTGCTAAGCAAAACGTAATAGTTTAAAAATGGTTGTTTTTTTAGCGAGTACTTATGATTATTGGCTGTATTGGTCCTGCTGATTCCATTGAGATTGTTAAAGAAGTTGTTGGACGATGTTGTCCTGATATCAGCTTGCGTACCTATGAGCAGGAGCGGGTTGAGGACTCATGGAAAGCACTTGATCAGTGCCAGCGTGAAACTCAGGGTACGCTATTTACAGGCATTGCCGTACAAGAGGGAGCTAAGGCTTGTGGTTCAGTAACAAATCCATATGAACATATTCCTCGTGGAGGATATAGTCTGCTGCGCATGCTTTCAGAAATGCATCGCAGTGGTATAAAATCAGGTAGGCTAAGTATTGATGTTGTAAGTGATGATATTCTTGTTGAAGTTGTAAGAGAGTTCGGGGTTGAGCTGGAGGATATTCACTCTATGCCATTTGCCCTTCATCTGTGTGAGCAGGAATATCTTGACCGGCATATAGAGCTTTATGAGTCTGGAAAGGTTGAGGCAATTGCTACAGGATTTGGGTATGTCTACAATGAGCTTAAGAAACGCGGGCTTCCAGCCTTCAGACTTTACGCCAGTACTTTACAAATAAGAGATTCTATTGCCCGCCTTACTGGTTTTATTAAAACTCGTAATCTGCGTTCTGCCGGTATTGCAATACAGCTTATAAAATTCAATTCCATTACCCGCAGTTCAATCAATCAATATGATGATATGAAAAACGGCGGTAGATTCTACCTTGAACTTGTGGAGTATGTCCGAGCAATTCAGGGAAGTCTTTTTCACTTCGGTACTGAGGAGCATGTTATTTTTTCCACTCGTGGTCTTATCGAAAGCGAACCTCACCGTGAGCATTTTAAACGATTGCTGGCGTGGGGGAGAGAGCGAAACATCATTTTTTCGTCTGGTATAGGGATTGGCTTGACCGCTTTTGAAGCTGAAAAATCTGCCCGTAAGGCTCTTGCCAATGCATCCAAGCTAAAAAAAGGTGGGCTTTTTGTTGTGGATGGTCAACAGATTTGCGGTCCCATCGGTGAGTCAGATGAGCTTGAGTATAAAACTCATGTGGTGGATGAGGCTCAGCTTAAAATATCCAGAGAAATTGGTATAAGTCCCAGCTATCTGGATAAGATTAAATCTCTCATGGATAAAACCCGTAAAGATGTTTTTGATTCAGCAGATCTTGCATCGTGTTTAGGCATAGGAGAGCGGAGTGCCAGAAGAGTGCTCAAGAAATTTTTAGACAGTGGTTATGCTGAGATTCATGGCAGAGAAGTTGCCAACAAGGTTGGCAGACCTAAAAAGATGGTGCGGATTTTAATTTAATGGAATGATTTTTCTCGGCAGACTTTCGGTCATAATTGTGACATGTCCGTAATTACTACTGAATGATAGTCTGTCTCATTATACGGGGCAGTTAAGAGTTTCAGGTGTATCCTCGTCAGGGGAGTGGTAACATTTAATTGTCAGTGTGAAGATGCTGACAGAGTGGAGTAAAATATGAATGATGCTGTAAAAAATGTGAAACTGCATCTGGTCGTTCTTGTACTGGTTGTTGTTTCTGAACTCATCGGAATCATCACCTTCAAGGTGGGACCCGGTAAATTAGTATTGCTGCCTATGTTGTATGCAATGTTCATGGGTATCTTCCTTGGTCCTAAATTTTTGAAAGTTGTAAAAGAGAAAGAAATGTTTCAGGCCAGTACTCTGGTCGGGCTGACTCTTCTCCTGCTTATGGCCCGCTACGGAACACTTGTCGGTCCAAAATTTTACGAGATTCTTAAAGCCGGACCTGCATTGATTCTGCAGGAGTTCGGTAACATCGCAACACTTTTTGTGGGTATTCCTATCGCTATGTATCTAGGCCTTAAACGTGAATCTGTCGGTGCTGCTCATTCCATCGCCCGTGAGCCTAATGTTGCGCTTATCGGTGATATCTACGGACTGGATTCTGCCGAGGGACGTGGCGTTATGGGCGTGTACATCTGCGGAACTGTTTTTGGAACAATCTTTTTCGGTCTCATGGCCTCCTTTCTGGCTGCATTTGAAATATTCCATCCATATGCACTTGCAATGGCTTCCGGCGTAGGTAGTGCCAGTATGATGACTGCAGCTGTCGGCAGCTTGAGCGCAGCTTATCCTTCCATGGCTGAAGGTATTCAAGCCTTCGGTGTTGCAAGTAATACACTGTCCGGAATTGACGGTGTTTACATGTCCTTGATTATAGCTTTGCCCATGTCCAACAAACTTTACAGTTATCTTTATAAGTTGAAATATAAAACAAGTCCGGAGGCCTATAATGACTAAGAAGCAGACTCTTTTAGAATCTTTTGTAGTTCTCTTGATTGTGAGCGTTATGGTTCTTCTCGGTAACCATGTCGGATTTAATAATAATGCAGTTGAAGCATTGCCTGGGATGGGAATTCTTCTCTTGCTTTGCGTTGCCGGTGTTGCCACCAATATGTATGTGTTTAAAAAAATACCTTCAGTTCTTTTTGTAATCACTTACGGAGTAATTGTTACTGTTCCGGCATTTCCATTTTGCGATGTGATTAATGCATATGTGGCAAAAGTTAATTTTCTTGCCCTGACTACACCAATTCTGGCTTATGCCGGTATTGCTATCGGTAAGGACCTTGATGCCTTTAAGAAAAGTGGCTGGCGTATCGTTATCGTAAGTATTTTCGTCATGGTGTCTACATATATAGCATCTGCTGCTATTGCGCAGGGTGTACTTAAATTCATGGGAGATATTTAGATGGGTTTCAATTCTGAAGTGATTTCACTTCTTGATGAAATGAAGGCTATCCGCCATCAGATTCATCAAAATCCTGAAGTCGGATTGGATACGTTCAGCACTGTTAAGCTGATTAAATCTAAACTTGATGAATATGGAATCTCTTATGAAGATATAGGGGTAAACTCTCTTGTCGCTGAAATAAAAGGCTGCGAGGGGGATACCTCCGTTGCATTCAGAGTTGATATGGATGCACTCGAAATGAGTGAAGAAAATGACTTTTCTTATAAATCTCAGGTGGAAGGTAAGATGCATGCGTGTGGGCATGACGGGCATTGCACCTCTTTGATTGCTCTCGCAGCGTATCTTTCCAAGCATTCTGATTTTAATGGGACAGTGTTGCTTCTATTCCAGTCTGGAGAAGAGGGATACGAAGGCGCATTACGAGTCATAGAAGATGGTTTCTTTGATAAATATAAGGTCGATTATCTCTTCGGTTATCATGCCTGGCCCGGACTTGAAGCTGGTAAAATTGCGGTTCATCATGGTGCATGTATGGCATCTGAAGACCGCTTTGAAGTACATGTTACCGGAAAGAGCGGTCATGCCTCCATGCCGCATGTCTGTAATGAACCTTTTGCTGCTGTTGCTGATATCATAAAAGGTTTGCAGACTATTGTTGCCCGTAAGGTTCCTTCTCATGAGAGGGGAGTGGTTTCCATTACTCAGGTGCACGGCGGAAGCTTACGCAACGGCATTCCTGATAATGTTATGCTTCAAGGTAATGTGCGCACCTGCAACGAAGATGTTCAGGATCTCATAGAAGATTCAATAGGACAGGTCGTTAAAGGTGCTGCTATGATTTACGGAGTTGAGGCTGAGCTGGATTATGTACGCAAGCATCCTGTACTGGTAAATACAACCTCTGAAATTGCACTCAAAGCAGCACAAAAAACTGTCGGTGCTGAGAATGTTGTTACGGATATGGAATCTTCTATGGCTGCTGAAGATTATGCATTTTTTATGAAATATACTAAAGGATGCTATGTCTGGATAGGTAATGGCTCTGACTCTGCACCGCTACACAACAGCAAATTTGATTTTGATGATGATATTCTTCCAGTTGCAGCCAGTTTTTTTATCGCTGTAATTGACGAATTGCTTTAATTCTTTTGCTTGTTTTCCTGACAATAAAGTCTCAAAGAGGTGAATCAACCTCTTTGAGACTTTTTTTGAGGCTGTTTTTTTTATATAAGTCTAAATCAATCTGTACTATGTAATCTTCTAGATTTGTTGCATATCAATTCATTATTGAGAGTAAGCTTTTTAGGGAGATCTGGATGAGAATAATTTTAACTGGAATTTTTGCTGCATTATTTTTCAGTACAACATTTGTGCTCAACCGGGCTATGAGTCTCGACGGCGGGCATTGGGTCTGGTCTGCAAGTTTGCGCTACTTCTGGATGCTGGCAATTCTTTCGGTTGCTCTTTTTATTGGTCGCAGGAAATTATTCATCCAGTCTTTAAAACTTTACGCCAGACATTTTAAATTTTGGACTATTGCCGGAGGAGTCGGCTTCGGTGTTTTTTATGCTCTGATTACTTTCAGTGCCTCATACAGTCCCGGATGGGTTGTTGCTGCCACATGGCAGACAACTATTCTGGCAACTCCAATTGTCCTGCTCGGTTTTGGTAAAAAAATACCATTACGGGCTATGCTGTTGACCCTGATTATTTTTGCCGGTGTTTTGCTGGTTAATCTTGAGAGTGTGAAGGACAGCTCTTGGGCAACCGTTTTGCTGGGCGCTGTTCCAGTGTTTATCGCCGCTTTTGCATATCCGTTCGGAAACCAGCTTGTCTGGGAAGCTATGAATGGCGGTGGTAGGTTAATTCCAGCTTTGGATTCTCCTGCCATGGATGATCCCTTTTGCCGTGTTTTGCTTCTTACTTTAGGATCACTTCCTTTGTGGGGTGTTCTCATTTTGGTTACTTCGCCGCCATCTCCAAGTGTAAACCAGTTAGTCAATACCGCTTTGGTAGCCGTTTTTTCAGGCATTGCGGCGACCAGTCTTTTTCTCTATGCCCGTCATAAAGCGCGCTCTGCGGCTGAACTTGCTGCTGCTGACTGTACACAATCCATGGAGGTTGTATTTTCCCTTGGTGGTGAAGTCCTGCTTTTAAATGGAGTTTTGCCCGGACTGCTGGGATGGGCTGGTATCGGAATGACTATGATAGGGCTGATTTTGTATATACGTGTTCAGAATGTACGTTGAGTATTAAAAATATATTGTCTTGATTTAAATTTATTCAGGCAGAGAGTTGATCTCTCTGCCTGAATTTTAATTATTGATAAATTCTTCTGCTGTAAGCATTTCTGCATATACAGATCCAAGTGCTGCCATAAAAGCGGCGTGTACCTGATCAGCATCTACGACAGTATTATTAAATTCTAGTTTTGCAGCGCAGCATGCATCATGGATAACTTTGCAATTATATCCTAAGTCAAAAGCAGCCCTTGTTGTTGCATCTACGCACATGTTGCTCATCATTCCTGTAATAACAAGTTCATCAATTTCAAGGAGATTCAGTTTTTCTTTAAGCTCTGTTGCACGGAAACTGTTTGGAAAATTTTTTACGATAACGGTTTCATTCTCTGCTGGTGCAACACATTCGTGTATTTTAACTCCCTTTGTATCGGGTATGAAAAAAGTTGCGCCTGATTTAACTGATTTGTGCTGTATATGAATAACAGGTCTGTTTATTTCTCTGAAATATTTTAAAACCTTTGTTGCATTGTTTCCTGCCTCATAACTTCTTTCCAGAGCCATATTTCCGCCTGCAAAGTAGTCATTTTGAATGTCTATGATCAATAATGCCTGCTTCTTCATTTCATCATCTCCTTATAAAAATGTTCAGTAGATAATTGATTGTGATCCTATCCCTAAAATTAAACAGTGTCTGTATTGACAATATTAATGCTGAAAACGACAATGAGCTATGACAGAAATATCAATTCTTGTTTTTGATAATTGTATGGTCACCGGAGTGGTTGGTCCTCTTGAAATTTTGACTATTGCTAATGATATCTCACTGCGTACTCATGGTGAAGAAGTTGAGCAGTCACTTTTTACCGGATTTAAAATTGTGAGTGATGATGGTGAGAACGTTGCAGGTTTTTCAGGAATTCCCGTAGCTGTGAGCGGACGCCTTTCAGACATAACTCCAGATATATTAATAATTCCGCCAGTTTTTTCAGGACTTGATAAATTGTTGGAAAGTGCGAATCTGATTGAAGAGTTGAAACGTTTGAGTTCTACGGGGACAATTATTGCTACTGCATGTGCCGGTTCTTTTTTGCTTGCGCAGGCGGGTCTTGTCCGTGGTAAATCTGTGACTACTCACTGGAATCTGGTTCGAAATTTTGAGGATCATTTTCCTGATGTCGACTTGCAGGCTCAGCAGATGCTAATTGATGGCGGAAATTATATTTGTGCTGGAGGGGCAATGGCATGGCAGGATCTGGCTTTACATATTATCGCCAGATATATGGACCGTGAAGCAGCATCACATTGTGCTAAAATGCTGGTGATGGACTCTACACGTCATGTTCAGACTCCTTATTTTATGTTTGATCAGTATAGTGATGACGTAGCTGGATTTTCTGATAATAATATTACTGAGGTCCAGAAATGGATGCAGGAGAATTATCATCTGCGAATTCAACTTGAACAGCTTGCACGAAAAGCAGGTCTGGGAGAGAGGTCTTTTTTACGACGTTTCAAACGTGCGACAGGACAGACTCCGTACAACTATTTACAGCAGCTCCGAATTGAAGCTGCCCGTCATATGCTTGAAGTAAGCAGGAAGAATATTGAAGAGATTACAGGGCTTGTCGGTTATGAAGATGCCTCTTCATTCAGAAGACTGTTTAAAAGAAAGACAGGGCTTACACCTCTTGAATACAGAAATAAATTTTATCGGTAGGTTTTTAAGATCTGGTGCAGTACAATTCATCTGAAAAGTTATGTTAAAATTTAATTAGCAGTGTTGTTTGGGGTAGACTGTTCCTGTTTATCTTTTTTATCATCATTCTGTGGCCATTTCTCTAATTTTTCTAAATCAAGCTCTCTTTTCTTTGAGTAAAGGAAGCGGATCAAGTCATATTCGAAAGGGGAACCTGTCTGATAATATCGAAAAGGAACATTTGCCCGTAAGTTCACTCCACGGACAGCTGCTTCTCCTATGCCGATGATTGTTCTTCCGTCCTGAATTCCTGCAAGATCATACACCCAGATCATTTCATACCAGAGTAATGCAAAGTCTCCCCCCCATCCTATGGTATCACGCACATTTGAAGGACCGAAGAGAGGCATGACTGTGTACGGTCCATGCGGGATTCCCCATATTGCCAAAGTATCTCCAAATCCTGTTTCTTTGCAATTAATTCCTAATTCAGAAGCTACGTCCATAATTCCCAGAATTCCAATAGACGAGTTAATGAGAAAGCGGGAAAATGCTGTGAAGGTCCTATCTCCACTGGCTTGAAGAATACCGTTAGTGAACGATTTGACTTCGTTTAAGTTATTGATGGAGTTGGTTACTCCTGCGCGAACTATACTCGGAGTTACCGTTGTATATACATTAGTCAGCGGGAGATATATCACGCGATCAAACCTTGCATTGAAGGAATAGATGTACCTGTTCATAGGTTCCCATGGATCATCTACTTCCAGAAAATCAAGATTGGCTTCTTTATTACGATTAGCTGCTGAAATGGGTGCTCTTGAAACGGGAGCAATGAAACCTTTAGGCGAAAGAGTCATATCAGGAGCGTTTTTATGCAGGTCTGCGCACCCTGAGACGCACAGCACAGCGCAGATCAGAATTATATGTCGTGCAATGGCTTTCATCGCTTCAACATCTCCTGCGCCTTACTGGCAAATGGTTTAAACATAAGGTTTCCGCAGTGCCCTCCTCTAGGGAAAAGGACAGCTCTACTACCAAATGTTTTGCGGATAAAATCGACGTCATGTTGGTTTAAGATGATGTCGTCTTCATTGCCGAGAACCATAATTTTATCTGTTTCAGACAGATAGTCTACGATGCTGTTCAAACTGCAATTTTTAACCACATCGCCTTTTGTTGTGCCCGGTTTAATAAATTGCAGATACGGCAATAGATACTCATCAATGTAGTCTGCAAATTTTATAGCCGCAGCTACTTTGATGTAAGGCATAAGGTTGTCACCGGTGCTTAGGTGCTTATCAACCGGTACAACGTAGCCGGCATTAAGGCAGACATCGGAGCAGAAGATCATGTTTGCCGATGTTAATCTGAATGAAGCAGCGATAATGGCTTTAAGATCCATTTCAGCAAATTTATTGTGGCGTGAAAGGGCGTAAAGGAAGTTGTCATCAAGGTCCACGATATTAGAGTGGACATATAATTCGGAGAAAGCCTTAATCAACTCGTCAATGACTTGTCGTGGTGTTTTTGTTCCAAGGTTTTCAGGGCTGAGCCATGAATCAAAACGCAGAGCTGAATTATACAGACTTACCGGAGGATTTATAAGAAGCACCCTTCGGAAACAGAAATCTTTTCGTTCTTCGTCGAGTTTGGAAATAAAAGCTGAATGCATGGCTCCGAGGCTGTAGCCTGTAACATTGAAACTTTTAATTTTATGATCCTGTTCAAGTTCAGCTTTAATCCATTTCATAACCCTGTATAGATCTTTAACATCATTAGGCACATATCCAGGAGCTGCATATTTAGAAATACTGACCAGAAAGTTGATATGTGTGGGAGAAGAAAGTGCTACAACATGAAATCCGGCTTCGTAGAATAGCTGAGTCAGGAATTTCATCTTTACAGAGTCATGCTCCGATCCAGTCCCTGCAATAATAAATACAAGCGGAGCTTCTTCATCTTGCATGGCTGTTGTATAGAAGAAGTCTTCATTGTACCAAAAAATATCAGGTATTCTTCTGTTCTCAATTGCAATTGTACATTCGGTTGTTTCTACCGGATGCTTAAAGATATGTATTAACTCAGGAGGAGTGCCAAATATTGTGGCTTTATATGGATCTGTTATAGGATATAGTAATGTGTCACACTGTGCTGGAGTAATATCTGTATATAAAAATAGCAGCAAAATATGTATCACAACTGTGAATACTTTGCTGCGGTTAAAAGAGTCCTTATTCATAAAGAAATAAGTATCATTGGTACGTCTTCTTGTAAATGATGATCTCTTAAATGTAGTATGCTGTTGTCAGATTAACATCCTGGGTTCAGGAAGAAATTCAGGAATCCATTTTATCCACATTTCTGGTTTAATCAGCTCCAGTAATTTCTGTGAAATTTCATGTCCGGCAAAAGGCTCCTTATAATCATCAAGAACAACAGCCCCTTTGAATATTGGAGAAAAGTCACCTTTGTTATATGGTTCGATTGTAAAATTAAACATGTCTATAAGAAATCCATCAAGATTTCCTTTTGCAACCCAGTCGTATATTATTTCATAGCCAGGCTTACTATATCGCGAAAATCCCCATACAGAGGCAACTTTTTCAATTCCTTCATCCTCATTACCCATGATAAATGACTCGCCGGTCACTTCAACATAGGGTTCTAGGTTGATCATCTCAAAAGCTAAATCCTGAAACTGCTTTAAAGTCAAAATCTTGTTCATTAAATTTTCCTGCTGAAATTCAGTGTCTGTGGCAGAGATAAATACAGATTTATAACCGGAATGCAATGTACATTTTTCTTAAATCCAGCATAATTTAAAATGTACTTTTTGGTTATGACTTTTTGATTATGACTTTTGGATTTGAAAATGATAGCTTGAGAGGAACTTTTTTACATCATCAGGAGTTTGGGGTGAGGATAAATTTTTTTATAAACAGGTAATATTTTGCTGGCTTGCAAGTCTGTGCTTTCTAGGTACAGCATGGGCTGGAAAAACTGTTTGCCTGTGCTCTCTGGAGTGGCCTCCTTACACAGGGGCAAATCTTCCTGATAATGGTTCAGATGCAAAAAATTTTAACGAGGGCCTGAAAAAAGTTACGGCTGAGCACAGTCCAAATTTTTGCTCCGATCTCGAACAGAAATGATTTATTAACGAAAGCTTTTAAGAAAGGTGTTCATAGTGCTTGAATCAAATATTTTACCAGAGGTTATTGAAAAAGTTCCTCTATGCTTTCTTGCAATGACTCAATCTGATGATTTTAAAGCACTAGTGCCACTTTCAGTTTCTGTCAGCTCGGATGTTTTTTGTTTTAAAGGAATTGATGTTATTCAGGAACGCGGAAAGCTTCCATTGCTCAAAATTGATTTTAGCATTGATGATATTACAGTGAATATATTTTATTTTGGTCATATTTCACCTGTTAAAATACAATCATATGAGTTGTGTGGTCCAGACCATCAAAAGTTTATCCATTCTTTTTCGAGCTCTACGGGCAAAGTCGTTAGGCCTCTCATTTTAGATGTGCAAAATCAATTTATGGAAGGGATTGATCTAAAAATTGTTTTATCCAGTCTTCATCTTTGGCGGTCTTGCATTGGGTTGTCCAAAGTATGTCCAGCAGATCTTAAAAAATATTTTTCAAAAATGCAGTCTGTATCCAGGTTCCAATGGATTTTAGCAGGTTTTACAGATGACTATGATGTTGTTTCTGAAAAATGGATTGCAAATGTTTATACTGTAGGCGGTGATAATAAGGAATTGTCTGTATTTTTTGAAAATGGTCAGATTAATAATGTGGAATTGAGTAGTTAATAGATATTGGTTGGTTAAGATTCATTGTGACATAAATTGTATTTATTTTAGAATACCTTTATTTCTTCTATACTTTGGTGGCAATATTGTTGTCAGCTTGACTTAAAATAGTGCAGTAGTTAAGCCTACTCCTTGTTTTTTTAAATAAGGGGTCGTTGTGGATAAATTAAATTGGCTTGGAGAGTTTAAGGACCCAAAGGCAGAAGAAAATTTTCAAATTGTTAAATGGCCGTCTGTCCGTGCTCGAATATTATTTTTATATTTTTTCTCGATTACTGCTTATATTATAGGTGCATGCAGTGATTTTTATGATCTTGGGGCAGGGCCTGAATTTCATAAGATGGTTCTTGCCCGTGTTGGGGTTTGTGTTTTAGGTTCTATGGCTTTTATCATGCTCTTTGTTGATAAAGTCAGGGCTAAAATACAATACATGATCATGTCTGTATGCATGTTTTCGTTTATCATGGTTGAATCATTGGAACTTTTAATGAAGTTCTCTGTAATTGGTTCTCTTAGCGTTCCTGCCACTGTCTTTTTGATTCTAGCTTATTATATACTGCTCCCTACTCGTACACTGCCTTCACTATCAGCTGCATTGTGTGGTACATTGCTGTACCTTATATCTCTATCTTCAATTATACCTGTTGCCAGTGGTACTTTTATTACATCCACCTTGTATCTGTTTTTGGCAAACTGTTTTGGACTTTTCTTTTTATGCAGTTTCGGTAAGTCACTTAGGCGGGAATATGCTGCAAATTGTGATTTAAAACGACTTGTAGAGTATGATGATTTGACAGGTACCTGCAGTCGGCGCAGAGTGATGGAAGCTGGAAAAAGTCTATTCAAGTCTTCCATTAGATTTAATAACAAGCTTTCTGTCTTGATGATGGATATCGATTATTTTAAAAAGGTTAATGACGAATATGGGCATTCTGTAGGTGATCATGTTTTAAAGGAAACTGCCGGAAGGTGCAGTTCAGTATTGCGTGATGTTGATTTTCTGGGGCGTATGGGAGGAGAGGAGTTTGTTGTGATTCTGCCTCAGTCCAGTCTTTATCACGCTACTATTGTCGCTGAAAGACTGCGGAGAAAGGTATGTGAATCTCCTTGTATTGTAGATGACGTCCAGTTGCTTGTGACGGTGAGTATAGGAGTGGCTGAACTTCGATTGCAGAAAGATTTCTCTCAATTGTTGCAAGAAGCCGATGAGCAGCTTTACCGCGCCAAAAAATGCGGGCGAAATCAGGTCTGTCCAGCTCAGCTTAAAGTTGTGGATAGTGGTACAAAAGTACAATTATCTTAGGTTTTATCGCACGCTATCAAGGATATTTAGTTTTATATTTTTTAAAATAAATGGGTAGAAGCTGTTTTTGGCCTCTACCCATTTATTTTTGTGATTCAGTTGTGTAAGCTTTTGATTAAACTATAAAAATTCACAATTAGTGTGTTGTTTGAGGCTGTTTTAATGCTTCCTCAAGTTTTATCGTGTAAGCTTTCTATATTTAATTCTATGTGGCTGATCCGCTTCTTTGCCTAGTCTTTTTCTGCGGTCCTCTTCGTATTCAGAGTACGAACCTTCATACCAGTAAGCAGACGAATCTCCTTCGAAGGCAAGGATATGAGTTGCTATACGGTCAAGGAACCAACGGTCATGTGAGATAACAAGAACGCATCCTCCGAAGTTGTTAAGTCCCTCTTCAAGTGCGCGCATTGTGTTAACATCAAGATCATTAGTCGGTTCGTCAAGAAGTAGAACGTTTCCGCCTTCCTGCAGCATGAGTGCTAAATGGACACGGTTTCTTTCACCGCCTGATAGAACTTTACATTTCTTCTGCTGCTCAGAACCTGTTAGATTAAATTTACCAACATATGCACGAGCGTTAATTTCACGGTCACCAAGTTTAACAAACTCGTTTCCTCCTGAAATAACTTCATAGACAGTTTTTTCAGGATCAAGGGCATCACGATGCTGGTCAACATGCGTAACTTGAACCGTTTCCCCTACAGTTACAGATCCCTGATCAGGTTGTTCCTGTCCGGCAATCATTTTGAATAAAGTTGTTTTACCTGCTCCGTTGGGGCCGATGATGCCTACAATTGCTCCTGCTGGTATTATGAAGCTTGTATTTTCTAGCAGCAGTTTGTCTCCTGCTGTCTTATGTACACCGGAAAGTTCAATTACCTGCTTTCCAAGACGTGGTCCCGGTGGGATATAAAGTTCAAGTTCCTTTGAGTATTCGTCTGACTGCTGATTTGCAAGTGATTCGTACGCGCTGATACGCGCTTTGCTTTTGGAACGTCTGCCTTTTGGTGACATACGAATCCACTCAAGCTCACGGGCAAGTGTCTTACGGCGTTTGTCGTCGGATTTAGCTTCGTTGGAAAGGCGTTTTTCTTTTTGTTCCAGCCATGAGGAATAGTTGCCTTTCCAAGGGATACCGCGACCTCTGTCAAGTTCAAGTATCCATCCGGCTACATTATCAAGGAAGTAGCGGTCATGGGTTACAGCAATGATTGTTCCTGCATAGTTCTGCAGGTGTCTTTCCAGCCACGATACAGATTCTGCATCCAGATGGTTGGTAGGTTCATCAAGAAGAAGAATATCCGGTTCCTGCAAAAGAAGACGACAAAGAGCAACACGACGTTTTTCGCCACCGGAAATTACGGATACAGGAGTATCGGCCGGAGGACAGCGTAATGCGTCCATTGCCATTTCTAGGCGGGCATCAATATCCCATGCTCCGCAGTTATCCATTTTTTCCTGCACGTTTGCCTGACGTTCAAGCAGAGCGTCCATTTCATCGGGTTCCATCGGTTCGGCAAACTGGGCGTTGATTTCGTTGAATTCATTAACCAGTGCAACAATATCAGCAACACCTTCTTCAACAACTTCACGGACAGTGCGGGTCTCATCTACCAGCGGTTCCTGTTCCAAGTAGCCAATAGTATACCCTGAGGAAATATGGGTTTCACCTTCAAAGCTATCATCAACTCCTGCTAAAATTTTGAGGAGTGAACTTTTACCGGATCCGTTAAGACCGAGAACTCCGATTTTTGCACCGTAGAAATACGATAGAGAAATGTCTTTAAGGATAGGTTTTTTATCGTAAAATTTACTTACCCTGACCATAGAATAAATGATCTTATCAGGTTCGTTACTCATTTTTATTACCTCATGTAGAATATGCGTTTTATATGCTCCTCGTTTTGTCAGAAAAAAGTCATACAGGCAATGGGCGAATGCAAAGAAGAAAAATAATATTTCCTGTATTTGAGGTGTGCCTGAAAGTTGGTAAATTTGTTGCCATGAGCATTTAACCTTACTTTTACGCATGAAGGTAAATATATTTATTTTATTATAGAAAATTAGTTTTCATATATTTATCCGAAAAAAAAGTACTGAATCAATTGAGTTTTGCTTATAGTCCGTGTTACCTGATAGTTACTTTAAGTATATGTTGCGGGTAAACATTAATGTGGGGAAACGGAGTACTTCATGAAAATCAAGAGCGTAAATACTGTAGTAACAGTAATTGTATTTGCATTGATTGCTTTGACTATTTCTGCAGGCGTCTGGTGGGTTTCCAGTAGTACTTATACTGCTGTTTTTAAAGAACAGAAAAATGCTATGGATAGTGTCGTTAATCAGTCAGTGAAAGCTCTTGAACTATACATGGGGCAGACATCTGATGTTGTGAAATTGATTGCTAAGGACCAAGCCTCACGCGAGGCCTTGGAAGAAGGGAATATAGGTCCATCTGATAGCCTTTTCAAATCATTAATAGGATCTTCAGAAGATTATTGGGCAGCATTTTTATTTGATAAAAATGGTAAAGTCGTATCCGGGTACAATGCTAAAGGTAAAAATATGGCGGGAGCTGACAGGTCATCCCGTGGATATGTGAAAAAAATACTTTCTGGAACTGAATTTTATATTGCAGATAATATTTTGAAATCCAAGAGTGGCGGTGGAATTCTCATTTTTGCTATAGCTCATGCCGTACGTGATTCAAATGGAAATATTATTGGCGGGGTGGGGGTCTTCCCTAAATGGGAGCGATATACCAAAAGCTTTATTGATCCATTTAAAATCGGGAAAAGCGGATATAGCCTTATGCTGGACAATACGGGAACCATTATTGCCCATGCTGCTGATAAGAAGTTATACCTTACAGATGTTTCTAAATTTGAATTTGTCCAGACAATGTTAAAGGAAAAAAACGGTGGTACTGAATATGTCTGGCAAGGACGTAATAAGTATATGGTGTTTAAGACTTTTCCTGAGACCGGTTGGGTCGTTGCTGTTACAGCCTATGAAGATGACCTTACTTCAACGGCGATTTATCAGCGTAATGTTCTGTTAATATCAGGTGCCGTAATTATCCTGCTTCTTAGTACCATTATGGTTACTTTAATTCGGTCACTGGTTGTCAGACCTGTTAAAAATATACTCGAATTTTCAACTGAAATTGCTTCTGGAAATCTTAAAGCTGAGCTTCAGGGTGTTTTTAAGTATGAGTTTGAATCTCTTGCTGAGCAAATTAATACGATGGTGACAGAGCTTAAGAATAAACTAGGTTTTTCCGAAGGTGTGCTGAATGGATTGACCGTACCTTGTTCTATTATCGACCCAGAAGGTAAAATGCTTTGGGTTAACCAGGAGATGTGCAATCTTTTGGAAACAGATATTTCGCCTGAAAACGTCAGTGGAGTGACTTCCGGGGAGTTCTTTTTTGGTGATGCTACAAAGCAAACTATGTCGCAGTCTGCTGTGAATGAAAGAAAGACACAGATACGAGAGTTGGAATATACAACTTTTAAGGGCAATCTTAAACACATCAGTGTTTCAACAACGATCTTTTTAGATATTGACGGACAGATGCTTGGCTCTATTACTATTGGAATAGATATGACCGATATTAAGCTGCAGGCCAGAGAAATTGAGCAACAGCATAAACTCATTACTATTGCAGCTTCTAATGCCGAAGATATTTCGCAAAGTTTATCCAGTGCAGCTGAAGAGCTTTCTGCTCAGATTGAACAGTCTAACCGAGGAGCTGAAGAGCAGCGTGATAGAGTTTCTGAAACATCTACTGCAATGGAAGAAATGAATGCAACTGTTCTTGAAGTTGCCAGCAATGCCGGTACTGCCGCTGAAGATGCCGATAATGCCCGTGAAAAAGCTCAGGGCGGAGCTAAGGTTGTCCAACTGGTTATTGAAGCTGCAGATGGTGTCCGTTCACAGGCTGATGAACTTAAGAAATCCATGGAGCAACTGGGTGTTGAGGCTTCTGAGATAGGCAATGTCCTTCGGGTTATCAACGATATTGCTGACCAGACCAACCTGCTTGCACTTAATGCAGCAATTGAAGCAGCCCGTGCTGGAGATGCAGGGCGAGGTTTTGCTGTTGTTGCTGATGAAGTTCGTAAGCTTGCAGAGAATACTATGTCTGCAACAAATGAAGTCGGTGATGCTATTACTAAGATTCAGAATATGACTAAACAAAATATTTCTGCTACGGAAAATGCTGCTGAGTCTGCTTATCGTAGCAGTGAACTTGCAAATGAGTCAGGCCAGACTCTTTCAGAAATTGTTGTTTTGGTCGAAAATGCCGCTGATCAGGTCCGTTCGATTGCAACCGCAGCTGAGCAGCAGTCGGCAACCAGTGATGAAATTAACAGGGCAACTGAAGATATCAGCAGAATTTCTCTTGAGACTTCACAGGTTATGAGTGAGGCGGCAAGAGCCGTTTTAGAGGTTTCCACTATGGCTGCTAAACTTAATGAAGTTATCGGGGATATGCAATCTAAGTAGCTTATTGTTTGGGTAAAATTTAAAAAAAGGCTCTTTCCTCAACTGTGCGGGAAGAGCCTTTTCTACTTGGTGTATGGATTAATCTTGCAACGAAGGTTATGCATGTATAAAATCATACAATTAATGGAGACAATAATGAACGATATACAAAAGAAAGAACTTAAAAATAAAATAGAAAATGAGATTAAAATTCTGTCTAAGCAGGTTGATGATCTCAAAGACAGCGTAGCTCCTGTTGCACCTGATGCAGCTATAGGCAGACTATCAAGACTTGATACTATGCTGAATCAGGGGATTAATAAGAGTTCTATTGCCCAGTCAAAAGACAGAATTATGAATTTGAAAGCTGCGTTTAACCGATTGGCTGATGATCCTTTTTTTGGGGAGTGCGAAGAGTGTGGAGAAGAAATCTCTTTCGTCCGTCTTCTTGCTCTACCTGAAAGCAGGCTTTGTATTCATTGTGCTGAATAACATTTTGAGAGTTTATTTTGGGAATTGCATCTGATCTTGTAATACTTATCGTTGCCGGACTTTTGGGTGGAATAGTTGCCCGGATGATGCGTCAACCTTTGCTGCTTGGCTATATTATCGCCGGGGTTCTGGTTGGCCCTCATACCGGTGGGATAACTGTATCAAGTGTACATGATATTGAGTTGCTGGCTGAAATAGGTGTTGCACTGCTCCTTTTTACTCTTGGTATTGAGTTCTCTATCAAAGAGTTAAAGCCTGTTAAATATGTCGCTTTGATCGGTACTCCTGTTCAAATTATTCTGACTATGGCTTTCGGCTGGTTTATAGGCTCACTCATGGGGTGGGATTCAAAGCTTTCGCTTTGGTTTGGTGCTTTTATTTCTTTGTCCAGCACTATGGTTGTGCTCAAAACTCTTGAAAGCCGTGGCCTGGTAGGAACTTTATCCAGTAGAGTTATGCTTGGGATGCTCGTTGTGCAGGATATTGCTATCGTTCCAATGCTTATCATAATGCCACAACTTGGAGCTGAATCATTCGGTCTTGCAGCATTGGGAATGGCTGCGTTAAAAACATTTTTGTTTCTTGCCTCAATGTTTATGCTCGGCACTCGGGTTATTCCTTGGGTTATGAAAAAAGTTGCCGGTTGGAATTCTCGTGAAACCTTTATGCTCACATGCAGTGCCATCGGGCTTGGAGTCGGCTACGCAACACATCTGTTAGGCTTGTCATTTGCTTTTGGTGCTTTTGTCGCGGGGATGGTTCTTAGTGAATCCCGCTACGCATACCAGGCGCTTAGTGATATTCTGCCGCTGCGTGATATTTTCAGTATGATCTTTTTTGCTTCAGTTGGAATGCTCATTGATCCAGTCTATGTCTGGCAGCATCTTGGAACAATTCTTATTCTTTCATTATCTATTTTAGTCGGGAAGGGATTCATTTTCGGTTCAATATCGTGGCTGTTCAATTATCGTAATATTATTCCAATTGCTCTTGGATTTGGTATGTTTCAGGTTGGTGAGCTTTCTTTTCTTTTGCTGCAGCAGGGAGCTGATTCCGGTTCTTTTCCACGGGAATTATTTCCTCTTTTTATGGGTACAGGAATTCTGACTATGCTTTTCTCTCCGTTGATGGCTTCGCTGACCAGACCTGTATATTCGTTTTGCCAAAGCCGTCGCAAAAGTGATCCATTGCAGACTGTTAATCTACCTGAAACGGAGTTTAACGGACATGCTGTTGTTTTGGGGTATGGCAGATTTGGATCTTATGTCACAAATTCGTTGGAGAAGATTGATATACCCCATATAACTATAGAGCTTAATGCTAATAAAGTTGAGCAGGCGGCTGAGAACGGTGAAAGCGTTATTTATGGGGATGCAACGCAGGAAATAGTACTTGAAGCAGCCCGTATATCCCATGCACGCATAGTGCTTATGACAATTCCTTCCATTGACGGATCCGCTCTTGTTGTTGAGAAAATTAAGCGTATCGCTCCAAATATTCCCGTGGTTGCTCTGTCACGAAACTCTGAACACGTTGATGTTCTCAATGAGCTTGGTGTCTATCACATAATCATGCCTGAGTTTGAAACAGGTCTGGAAATGGTACGCCAAACCCTTTTTCAATTTTGTCTGCCTGCTGCGGAAATACAAAATGTAATGGATTCCATGCGCAGAGAAAGGTACACTACTGAAGTTGAACTTAAGCATCCCGATTATTCTGAACTGACAAGACTTACCAAGGCTTCTGAATCAATTATTTTGAACTGGATTACAGTTGAGGATGGATCTGAAATAGTGGGTAAATCTCTGATAGGAAGCAGGATTCGTACTGTTCTCGGAGTTTCTGTTGCAGGAGTTATGCGTGGAGAAGATTTTACAATTAACCCGGAAAGTGATTTCAGGTTTCAGTCTGGAGACATTGTCGGAGTGCTGGGAAGAAGAAATAATATTGAAATGTTCAGGACTTTTTCTTCACGACCCGTAATTGCTGAATAAAATAATGAGTAAGGTGTAATTTAATGAGAATGAGATTTTTTAGCCTTGTAGCAGTACTACTGCTGATAGTTGCTTGCGGTTGTACTGAAACGCATATTCCTACTCCTCAGTGGATGGGAAAAGCCCCAAGTTTCAATGCTGATCCAGGTGCGGTACTTTCATATTTTGAAGGAATTCCTTATCGCAATGATGGAGCTATTAACAGGTTTGGCGATTTTACTCTTTTTGCCGACCAAGAGCGCAGGTTTGAAAAGCCGGGTCTTAATTGCAGCGGGTTTGTTGTTGCTGCATCACGATATTTTTTTAAACATAATTATATGTTGAGTAACGTCACTTTTGATAGACTCGGTGACAGTGGTAAAGATGCACTGAATGGGCAGGATTGGGACTTTGGTTATGATCTCATTTTAAATATTACTGAAGGCATGAACCGTAAAGTCGTTCTTCCTTTTGGTGAAACAGCGGATATTGATGGCAGTAATGGAATGACACTTCGCGGTTTTGGCCTGCATGATAAAAAAGCATGGAAGGATGTTATCGCATCTATGCATCCCGGTAAAATCTATCTTTTTTCTATGAGCAAACCGGTAAAATTTAAAAATTATAATCTCCTCTATTATCATGTAGGACTTATCGTCCCAGATAAAAAAGGTCATCTCTGGCTTTGTCATGCCACCACAAAAGCAGGGGTAAACAAAGTGGATATTACCCAGTTTGGAAAATTGGAAAACATTATAGAGGCTAATCCTGATACGGAGCTTGGGCCACGCAAAATTCTTATAATTGAAACGGCACTGTAGACTTAAATTTATTTGTTTGATCAAAGTCTAACTTATAGAGGATTGCTTTTATGTTTTCTGATAATGCAATGTTTGCTCTTGGATTGACTCTGTTTGCAGGTCTTTCAACCGGTATAGGCTCAGCTTTGGCTTTTTTTGCCAAGAAAACGAATACCCGTTTTCTGTCCCTTTCTCTTGGATTTTCAGCAGGGGTAATGATCTATGTTTCGTTCATGGAAATTATGGTCAAAGCCAAAACTGCTTTGCAGGCAGATTTAGGAAGTGTTGCCGGTACTTGGACGGCTGTTATTGCATTTTTCGGAGGTATAGCAGTTATTGCAGTGATTGATAAGTTGGTTCCGTCATATGAGAACCCTCATGAGATGCATAGAGTTGAGGAAATGACGGAGAAAGGGATTCAAGAAGAAAACAAGCTTGAAAGTGAAGCCGGGAAGAAAAAACTTTTTCGTATGGGAACAATGGCGGCACTTGCCATTGGGATTCATAATTTCCCGGAAGGACTTGCTACTTTTACTGCAGCAATCAGTGATCCGCACCTCGGTGTGGCCATTGCGGTTGCAATTGCAATCCATAATATTCCTGAGGGAATAGCTGTTTCAGTCCCTATTTACTACGCAACCGGAGATAAAAAGAAAGCGTTTATATATTCCTTCCTTTCAGGACTTGCCGAACCTGTAGGAGCGTTGGTTGGCTACGTCCTTCTTATGCCTTTCATGTCCCCGACTGTTTTTGGAGTTATCTTTGCAGGGGTGGCTGGAATTATGGTTTTTATCTCTTTAGATGAATTGCTTCCTGCAGCAGAAGAGTATGGCGAGCATCATCTATCTATATACGGACTCGTAGCTGGGATGGGCGTAATGGCTGTATCGTTGCTGTTGTTTCTTTAAAAGAAATCTTACAGGCATGTGGATAAGCTTTATAGTCTGGTGTTAAAATTTGTATATAGTCTCTTTTACTAATACAGGAGTTGAAATGGCTAAGAAAAATATAGGAAATCAAGGTTTTACCATGCCGATGCCTCAGGCTATTCTGGGTACTCATATGGATGGGCGTAATAATTTTATGGCACTGGCATGGGTTTCCAGAGTTAACTACAATCCCCCGCTTATGATGATTTCTGTTGGCAAAAGGCACTATTCAAATGCAGCCATCAAAGCCAGTGGAGAATTCTGTGTAAATATTCCTTCAGTAGATTTAGTTGAGGTTACTGATTTTGTAGGACTTGTTTCTGGAAGCAAGCTGGATAAGTCAGAATTATTTGAAGTGGAGAAAGGTGAGCTTGAAAATGCACCTATTATCAGCAAATGTCCCATCTCTATTGAATGTAAGGTTTATGATTCAATGGAACTTCCAAATGATACTTTATTTGTAGGAGAAGTCATCGCCACATGGTGTGATGAAGATACACTTACAGATGACATTCCCGATATTAAAAAAGTAAATCCTTTTACTCTAACTATGCCTGATAACAAATACTGGTCTGTAGGAGATTGTATTGGAAGGGCATGGCACGACGGTAAAAAACTAAAATAATATTGGTTTAGAATGTCTCTCTGCTTTTTTAAAGACTGAAGGGACCGTTACCAGTCCCTTCAGCAAAATAATTATTTCATATAGTTTTTGTAGCAGGCTATGGCATTCATGGCGAATAGTGAAGTAGTCACTTCGCTGCCGACAATTATGCGTGTAGGGTGCCGTACCATGGTCCATTCGTATGCTTTGTACGGGTGCTTGAAAAATCCCTCGCCGAGATGCTCGTGTAAGATTTTAATTCCTCGTTCAATGAGTCCATCTCCACGTTGTGGGTAGCGAAGCTGGCAGAGTGCGGCCACGGCAAGTGATGCGTCAAACGGGTTGAGGGTTGCACCAAGCATGTCAAATTTACAATAGTTGATGGCTGCCTGTCTGATTTCTTCTACTTTATTTTCGGGATCAATCAGTCTGCGTTCATCTTCTGAAAGTGTGAGCCATGTCTCGTAAAGTCTTCCTGCATAACTGACATAAATTTCAGGCAGATAGAAACGCACGGCACTGTCATGCTTAAAGTTGCCGCTTTTGAAAGCATTATGATGAAAGGTCAGAAAACGGCGGACTGTTTCGAGATTGTCACCCTCAAGAGCTTTCCACTGCTTACGGTTGGCAAGAATGGATTCGAGAATATCCATATTATGCCCGGGGCAGACTTCATTGCCCAGTGTTTCGCGTACAATGCGTCCGTCTTTTTTCGTGAAAGGTTTATCGAACCAGAGCGGGACTGCTCCGAAATAGTCCAGTGGCCGAGTCATAGTAATCGTAGGGGGATTAGTTTTGTTTCCTCCTCCGATCTGGTATTCGTTAATGATTTCGACCCATGGGAATTTTAATATTTTTTCACAATTACGCAGCAGTTTCTGATCGCAGTCCAGCTCCTTTTCAGAAACAAGATCAATCCACTTGCGGCTCATGGCCAGAGCCAGGAAAGTAGTGTCTACATCCGGAACGTAATCATCAAAACCCAGCTCTTTTTTTGCTTTCCAGTCACGTGGTTTGAGATTGCAGAGAGGTTTTCCCTTTTTATCTTTGGGCAGGCAGGTTATGGCAGGGTGCTTGATCCCTGAGCTTGGAGCTACAAGCCATTCCATACTTGTTACTATAAGAAAGTGAAGGATAGACTCAAGCATCTCTTTCAACTTTACCTGCTCGTTTGCCGGTAATTCTTCCAAGATGTATAAGTTAAAAATCTGCTCCCAGAATATATCGTCGTAGAATGCTGTGCGGTGTGTTATCCACGAAACTCTCATGGAGAGCGGTTCGGCAATACCTTTCCACGGGCGGCGGAAAATTTTCAGTGCCAATGGATTTGCGTGCAGAAAGCAGCGCATCAGTGCAAAGAGCAGGTTGATATTTTGAAATTCGTAAGACCCAAGTCCAGTCATTATGTTCATGAAGTTTTCGCCGTCACAAATAGAGTCGCCGGGCATAAGCACCTGTGCTGAAACAGGGAAATACGGATCTTTAGGGTTTTTATCCCAAACTCGGATGATGTCGGACAAAACGGCACTTAATACTTTGTTAACTTCTTTTTCGCAGATGCGTGGCGGACGTGTGTCCGCAGTGTGACGTATACGCCATTGTGGATCTTTGACTCTGTTCAGCAACCCTGCAAGAGGTGAAAAAGTTGTTTTAATCCATGTTTTATCCTGCCAGTTTTCATAACTGGCATTCATGGCTGCATCCATCATTTCGTGGTACGGGGCAATTTTTTCCATGGGAATGGCTGGATGTGAACACCAGCGTAGAATGAAATGTTTTAGGAAAGGATTTCCAAAAAGTTTCTTGTACAGTTTACGCAGGTTATTTCCCGGTTCGCTGATGTTCGAACTTTTTAAAATAGCAGAATCGCAAATGTCATATATAGTGGCGTTTTTCACGCAACAACTCCAAATTTTTAAATTTATATAAAAGTCGATCTAAGATCCCAAGGTTAATTTTTATTTTAGATGCAGATGGGCAAAATATCTATAAAAAGGTCAAAACGCATCAAATAGTTAACATAAAAAAGTACCTAACAAAGAGGTGCGTACCTTGCAATCCTATCTTGCAGAGGGTAGTGTCCGTAAATACTTCTGAAAAGTAGTATTTGTACATTACAAGATTGGCTGATTTGGTTTTTATACCAGATTGTTACGTTGATATAGAAGTTCTTCAGACAAAGACTTATACGGGGGAATTACGGTAGACCATGGAAAGATTTATCGCCGACCTTCATATTCATTCCAGATTTTCACGAGCCACCAGTAAAGCTCTTAATCCTCGCCTCTTAGCCGCATGGGCAAGAGTGAAAGGTATAGATGTTATTGGTACCGGTGATTTTACACATCCAGAATGGGTGGCAGAGATTGAAGAGCAACTTGTGGAGGACGGTTCAGGTTTGCTGACTCTGAGAGAGTCGCAAGGACTGGAAAACGAAATTGATTTTGTCGACGGCCCTTTTTCCGGCCAGACCAGATTCATGCTTCAGACCGAAATAAGTTCTATTTATAAGAGGCTTGGTAAGACCAGAAAAGTGCACAACCTTGTGTATATGCCGGATCTTGAGTCTGTTAAAAAATTTAATGCCAAGCTTGATGCAATCGGTAATTTGAAATCTGATGGAAGGCCGATTCTTGGACTGGATAGCAAAGACCTACTTGAAATTGTTCTTGAAACGCATGATAAAGCTTTCCTTGTTCCGGCTCATATATGGACACCGTGGTTCTCTCTTTTCGGATCTAAATCCGGTTTTGATTCTGTTGAAGAATGTTACGCCGACCTTGCCTCAGAAATTTTTGCTATGGAGACCGGACTTTCTTCTGATCCGGAAATGAACTGGCTTATTTCATCTCTTGATAAGTATCGCATGATATCCAATTCAGATGCCCACTCCGGTGAAAATCTAGGACGTGAAGCCAATATTTTCAGTGGAGCTATGTCTTATGAGGGCATTTACCGTGCTCTTCGGGGAGAAGGGTTGGGCCACAAGTTTATGGGGACTCTTGAGTTTTTTCCTGAGGAAGGAAAGTACCATATGGATGGTCACCGTAAGTGCGGCATTGTGCTTGACCCACATGAATCAAAAATGCGTGGTGGTATTTGTCCTGTATGCGGAAAACCACTGACCAGAGGGGTATATTCCCGTATCATGGAACTTGCAGATCGTGAAGAGCCGCAGCAGCCTAAAAATCAGCCAGGATTTGCATCACTCGTTCCTCTCAAAGAGCTTATTTCAGAATTTGTGGGAACAGGTCCTAAAACTAAAAAAGTTATGGGAGTCTATGCACCTTTAATTCGTGAATTCGGTTCTGAATTTACAATCTTACAGCATGTGCCTATCGAAGATTTGAAACGAAAGAATGTGTATCTGGCTGAAGGCATCAGACGTATGCGTGAAGGTCAGGTCATCCGAAATTCCGGTTTTGACGGCCAATATGGAACAATTTCAGTTTATACCCAGCAGGAACGTGATGAGATTGTAAATGGTGTAAAGCTGGTTGTTGTGCATAAAGAAAAAGGTGATCTTGATAACAAGCCAGATGAAGTTGATGCTCGCAAGGCAACAGAGCAGGAAGAAGTTTCAGAAGTTGTTCGGTTTAACGATGCTCAGAAAATGGCCAGTGAAGCTGGACCAGGACCTGTACTGGTTATTGCAGGACCCGGCACAGGTAAAACACAAACGCTCATGGGACGTATTAAGTTTCTGCTTGAGCGGGGGACACGTGCCAGAAGAATTTTATCACTGACATTCACCCGTAAAGCTGCTGAAGAGATGAATGAGCGTATGAAAGAGATGTTCGGTGAAAATGATGTTCTTCCACGTGCTGACACATTGCATGCGCTCGCTTTTGAATATTGGCAGTCAGCTTTTGACTTGGCTCCGATAATACTTAATGAAGAGACTGCGCGCAGGGTTTTTGCGCGGGCAAACCCTGAATTAACTGGAGCAAAACTGAAGGCTGCATGGGATTCTATATGTCTTTCACGTGAGACTCTTGAGCCTTTAAGTGATGGTCCTTCAGAACTCTTGACCAATTACTCACAGCAGAAGGATCAGTATAATCTGGTTGATTATACTGATCTGCTGGAATTTTGGCTGGCAGAACTTAAATCCGATAAATATGTACGGACTTTCACTCATGTATTGGTTGACGAGGTTCAGGATCTTTCACCGTTACAGTTGGAAATTGTACATCGGCTTGCGGGTGAAGACGGCGAAGGATTATTTGCTATAGGTGATCCGGATCAGTCTATTTACGGCTTCAGGGGAGCAGCTGGAAATGTGGCCTCCTGTTTTAAATCTTTTTGGTCCGATCTTAATGAGATAACCCTTGAGGATAACTACCGCTCGGCGCAGGCGGTTCTGGATGCATGCGCATCTGTGCTTGAAAATCCCCCGCAGCTTAAGGCTCATAAGAATTATGATCCTGACATTCATTTATTCTCTGCACCTGACAGCGCACGTGAGGCTTCATGGATTTGTGACCGTATAAAACAACTTATAGGTGCAACCAGTCATACATTGGTTGATTCCTGCGGGCATGGAACAATGAGCCCCGGTGATATTGCTGTACTGGTCCGTTTCAGGGGACTTATGGCGCCGATAGAATCTATGCTCAAGCGTCAGGGTATTCCATGCAGTGTGCCGGAAGTGGAAACTTTCTGGCATGACCCGCGTGTCGGAGCGCTGCTGGCTGCGGCCCGCCGTATGCTTGGTTTTGCTGAAGAGCATGACAATGATGCTCCAGAAGCTCCTGAGAAAATCATTGCACAGGGGCCTATCGGATTATCTGCATATTTGACTGACATGCCGCCGTTTGATCAATTGTTTTGGGAGAGTAAGGCTTTTAGAGCAATGGTGAAGGGATATAAAGAGCATGGTGGGTGGTCAGGGTTGCTTAACTGGATTCATATGCAAAATGATTTTGATCAGGTTCGAAGTAAGGCCGAAAGGGTGCGTATTATGTCCATGCATGCATCCAAGGGGCTTGAATTTGAGGCCGTTTTTTTAGCTGGCCTTGATGACGGGATTGTGCCATTTGCCGGAACAGATATGCTTAGTGGTAAGATGTCCGGTGTAAGTCTTACCGGATTTGAAGATATAGAAGAGGAACGCAGACTGCTTTATGTTGGGATGACTCGTGCTAAAAAAAATCTTTTCCTTTCACATGCAGTGAAGAGACCTTTATATGGGCGTACGCTACGCTTGCCTGTTTCACGTTTTTTGAAGAATTTACCTGAAGAAGTTAAGAAATCAGCTATGGTTGCCCGTAAGGTTCAGAAAGAAAAGAAAATCAGCTTACTTGATGTCTAGTAGCTGAAGATCTTTTTGGAAATTTCATCAAAAATTGTTTTCTGTCAGGATTATAAAAGAAAAACTTTGTACAGAATTTTTTCATAAGCCATAGACATTTTTCTAGCTGCGATTGAACTTAATCCTACTCCTCTAAGTCTGCAAAAGACGTGCAGAGGATTTAAATAATGTTGGAAGAAATTTCTGACTTTTTTCATTTTTTTAGCTCTCCGACAGAATTAACTGGTTGCTAGATTAACAGCAATAAGTATGCCTGATACAAAAAAGAGTTTCAGTAGGGTTTGTTGTAATAATGAGTTGTGTGTTGATTATTGAAATATTAAATAGTTAGTGGAAAAAATGACCCTATTTGCAAATAAAACCAGTTGTTTTTATAAACTGGCAGCACCATCATGGGTAATACCTGGAAATATAGCTGAAAACTGCCGTTATCTTGCAGGAAAAGTGGACGAAATAGCACTGCTTTTTTTTGAAACTGAATCCTGCCTGTCCTATACGGAAGAGGATCTCCCATCTGACCTGGCAGAGTGCGGTCTTTCTTTCCACATCCACCATCCTCTTGACCTGCCTTGGCACAAGGGTGGGGCAAGGGTGGCTGAAATTGTATTGGCTCTTAATGAAAAAGCAGCGCATTTAAATCCGTTAAGGCATGTTGTTCATCCTCCTGCTGCCGGAAATACTGCTGAAGGTAATTTGAGAGACTTTGCAAGCTCTCTTAATGGGGCAGGCATAAGAGCTGAGCAGGTTTTATTTGAGAATACTAAAATTAATTCTCTCGGAGAGGATGTAGCAGTTATCAGAGATCTTGGTTTTAAAATATGTCTTGATCTTGGGCATATACTGGCCTACGCACAGCAGTCTATCTTAAAATATGGTGATTTTGCAGGACTGGTTGATATGATTCATCTTAATTCTCCCGGTATAGGGGGAAAGCATGAAAGTCTTGAACTGCTTGATGATGAAGGTATTAATATCTTGAATCAAATCTTTGATTTACTTTCAGCTGATGGCACAGTGACTGTTGAAGTTTTTGAAGAGAAATCTTTTTTCAACTCGCTGCAATTCTTGGATGAATATTGTTCAGGAAAAAAATGCTCAGCTAATTTGTGAAAATTTTCTTGTGGTTGCAGTGTCTGCCTAAAATAGAGTAGGAATTAGAAAGTTTTTCTCGATTCTATATTCGTGCATTAAGGAGTTCTCTCTTGATCACATTTATACTTGGGGGCAATAAGTCGGGAAAATCGGACTACGCTCTTGAACGTTTTGCCAAGTGCACCGGCAGCAAATGCTTTATTGCCACTGGAAAAGCCCGGGATATGTCTTTTCGAAAGCAGATCATGGATCACCGCATGGAAAGGGATCCGGCTATTCCAGTTCTTGAAGCAGGAGCGAACTTGCATCAGGTGCTTTTGACAGCTAAAGAGAAGTATGACCACCTGCTGGTGGATAGTCTTGATTTTTGGCTGTTCTCTTGTTCGGAGCACGTAGACGGGGAATATCTTATCGGGGAGGTTGTCCGGATTCTATCTGAATGGAAAGGTCCGGATGTTGTTTTAGTGTCTTGTGAATTGGGCCTTGGTCCTCTTGCAATGACACGTGAAGTTCGTGAATTCGTGAGAAAAAACGGATCACTAAACCGAACAATGGCCGCTATTGCTGACGAAGCATATCTCGTGGTCGCAGGGTTGCCCCTAACCCTGAAGAAGTAAATATGGCTTATTTTAAACAGCTTGAAGATCGACTTCAGGAATTGCTTGCACTTTGCAAAAAGGATGAGCGCTGGCTGGTTGTGGTCAATGCTGACCCTGATTCACTGGCCTGTGCCATGGCTTTTAAACGCATTGTCGGACGCAGAGTTCAAGCAGTGGGCATTGCCCATATTAACGAAGTGAAACGTCTCGACAATCTTGCCATGATCCACTATCTGCGCATCCCTGCGCAACGGATGATACCAACTCTGGTGGCCCAGTATGATAAATTTGCCATCATTGATTCACAGCCTCATCATCATCCAGATTTTGATGATGTTAAGTTCTCTGTAGTAATAGACCATCATCCACTGCCGCCGGAACCTTATCCTCATGCTGAATTTGTGGATATCCGGCCCGAGTATGGTTCCAACAGCACCATGCTTACCGAGTACCTTTACAACCTGAAAATAAGGCCGGCTAAGCTGCTTGCTACAGCACTTCTTTACGGTATCAAAACTGATACTCAGAGTTTTGAGCGTCCTTTTATTGATGATGATGTCAAGGCTTTCAGATACTTAACTAAATATGCGGATATGAATCTCATAAAGCGTATTACACGCAGTGAAATACATCCCGACTGGTTAAGATATTTTTCAAGGGCATTTTATAATCTGCGTCGCATTGGCCCAGGTCTTTATTCACACCTTGGCAAGGTGGAAAACCCCGATACGCTAGTTATTTTAGCTGATTTCTTTATGCGCGTTCATGGCGTATCATGGGATGTTGTCTCAGGTATTTATAAAGAGACTCTTGTAGTTATCTTCAGGGGAGACGGTCTACGTAAAGATATGGGGAAAATGGCAGCCAAATTATTCAGTGATGTAGGCTCTGCCGGCGGTCATAAAGCTGCAGCAAGAGCAGAAATTAAACTTGAAGCACTTGAAGATGCCGATCCTGAGTCGTACGTAGTCAAGAAGCTGACTAAAGGCATGCAGAAGTCAGTCAAGCGCATTAAATAACACATATCATTACAAATTGTCAGGGCCCGGCCCGAAGGGACAAAATGTCACTCAGAGATAAACTGAATTTTGAAGGTGAACCGTTGTATCTTATCGACGGTTCTGCTTTTTTTTACCGTGGTTTCCATGCCTATCCAGATCTTAAACGTTCGGATGGTTTTCCTACCAACGCTCTGTTTATTGTCCTGAGGGTATTGCTCAAAGTAATCAAAGAAGAAAAACCTAAATATCTGGTCTTTATGCTGGATGGAAAGGGTAAGAATTTTCGCCACGAACTGTTTGACCAGTACAAAGCTCAGCGTCCGCCTATGCCCGATGACTTACGTGTTCAGATTGAGCCTCTTAAAGAAGCTATGAAAGTTCTTGGCGTTCCTATGATAGTTTCTCAGGGTGAAGAAGCTGATGATTGCATAGCCTCTCTTGCTTCACGTTATAAAACAGAAAGGCCGGTTGTGATTCTTGGTGCCGACAAAGATCTCAAACAGTGCCTCGATGAAAATGTTTTTATGTGGGACCCTGCAGGACGCAAGGAAAAGGTTACTTCTCTGGCTGATTTTAGAGAGGACACTGGACTGGAGCCTGCTCAGTGGGCTGACTTTCAGGCTTTGATAGGTGACTCTGCTGATAATATTCCAGGTGTTCCCGGGGTAGGTAAGGTTACAGCTTCTAAGCTGATGGCCGTATATCCTACTCTTGAAGATCTCCGCGATAACTATGAAAAACTCCAGCCTAATATCAAGAAAAAGATGAAAGATGAGCTGGAAAATATTTTTACCTACAGGAAACTGACCCGGCTGAAGCTTGATAGCTGTTCGGAGCTTACTATTGATAACCTTACGTTAAAACCTGCTGACCCTGAAGAAGTTGCAGGATATTTGAATACCTATGAGTTTCGTTCTTTGGTACGCGATGTCCGCAGCGCCTTTCCAGCCTCTGCCGGAGTTGCCAGGAAATCTGGTTCTCCCGTTTCTGCTGCTAAAAGCAAAAAAGCCGATTCAGGACAGTTTTCATTGTTCGGCGACGCTGCGCCAGCTCCAGCTGACCCTGAAAGTCGTCTAAAAGTAAAAAAAGCCGCCACTGTTGATGAATTACCTGATTTTGCAGGTAAAGAAGTAGGTCTTATCCGTGAGGGAACTACTTATTTTATTGGAGTGGATGGCGATGAATGGATGTGCAACGTAAAAACGACAGATCTTGTCGAAAAGTTGCAGAAAGCTAAAGTCATAGCTGTTGCCGAAGTTAAGTCTTTTTTTCGTTTTGATTCAGCGTGGCGTGGTATCCAACTCAGGCAATGGTTTGATTTGAGTCTTACCGCTTACCTTCTGAATCCTGAAGAGCGTAATTACGAATGGGACAGATTGCGGTCTATGCTTTTTGTAGAAGACAAACTTCCTGATGCTGTTGATGAAGTTCATCCTGATGCGCAGGGGATGGCTGCTCTTGCTTTAATGCATGTACTGGCTCCACGGGTTAATTCAGCCGGACTTACCGACCTGATTGAGACTCTTGAAGTTCCGCTGATTCCTGTACTTGCTGATATGGAAGATGCTGGAATTACCATTGACCTAGAGTCCTTTGCTAAGTTTTTAAAAGAAGTCAGTGAACGCGTAACAGAATTGACCAAGGTTATACATGAACGGGCCGAAGAGCCTTTTAATATCCGCTCAAGCCAGCAGATGAGTAATATTCTCTTTGAGAAACTCGGTCTTAAGCCCGGTGGAAAAACTCCTAAGGGAGCTCTTTCTACTGCGAACTCAGTGCTTGAGAAGCTGATTGGTCAGCATGATATAGTTACTGATATACTTGAATTTCGTAAGATGGAAAAACTCCGTTCTACATATCTTGAACCTTTGCCAAGACTGGTTGGAAAAGATAATCGAATTCATACTAATTTTAATCAGCTTGCGACTGCTACAGGGCGTCTTTCAAGTTCCGGCCCTAACTTACAAAATATTCCTATTCGAGGAGAGCAGGGTAAACGGATGCGGGCCTGCTTCACCGCTGGTGAGGGAAAGCGTCTTGCTGCAGCCGATTATTCACAGGTTGAGTTACGTGTGCTGGCTCACTTTTCTGGTGATCCTGCTCTTGTCTCAGCGTTTGAGCATGATGAGGATATCCATTCCAGAACAGCTGCTCTTTTATTTGATAAAGATACTGCCGATATCACCAGTGATGAGCGGAGAAATGCAAAGACGATCAATTTCGGGCTCATATATGGAATGGGACCGCAAAAACTTTCCCGTGAGCTTGGTATTAATATAAATGAAGCTAAGGAGTTCATCTCTAAGTATTTCGAGAAACTCGGTGTACTTAAAGAGTTTTATGATTCTGTTGTAGAGAATGGACGGGAGAAAGGATATGTCACAACTCTTTCCGGGCGTCGAAGATTACTGCCTGAGTTACTATCAACCAGTCCGCAGGTCATTTCTCAGGCCAGACGTCAGGCCATTAATACAGTCATTCAAGGTAGTGCGGCTGATATTATCAAAATGGCAATGATTAAAGTTGCTCAGAATTCAGAGATAAAACATCTTGGCGGTAGATTGATTCTGCAAATTCACGATGAACTTCTGGTTGAAGGACCAGAAGATTCAATTGAGGAAATTGGTAAACTTTTACAAGATGATATGCAGCAGGTAACATCGCTTGCTGTGCCTTTGAAGGTCGATCTCGGCTTAGGGCGTAATTGGGCTCAGGCTCATTAGAAAATCAATGTCAGAGATAAATGAAATTGTCGTTGCATTGCTACCAGCTTATGATTGGGGTAATATTTTATAGTTTCAAAGAAGTTTTGCTGCTGATTTAATACTGTTATCAGAGCAAGTCCTTAAAATACTTTAAAAGTCCGGCTTTATTAGCCGGACTTTTTTATTTCTTTTTTAAGATAGTACTTGAATCTTCTGATCAATATTTTTAGAATCCGCCAGATTATATGCATAAGGAGTATTTTATGTCTGATGATAAAAAATGTGGTTGCGGAAGTGAATTTGCCAAAGAAATGCCAATACCTGAGGTTAATTTCTCAACTTTCATTATGTCTTTGAGTTCCTCTGCTATGGTTCATTTGGGAGAGGTTGCTGATCCATCCACTGGGAAAGTCGATTATTCTCCTGTTCTTGCCAAGCAATCAATTGATGTGCTCGCTCTTTTGGAAGATAAAATTAAAAATGGTATGAGCAAAGACGAAGAACGTCTTTTGTGTGAATTGCTTTATAATCTTCGCATGAAATATGTTCAGAAGACCAAGAAAAGCTAGTTTGATTTTTAATATTATTTTTAAATAGTATTTATATTTCATTTCATAATTTAAAATTTTGCCAGCTGTCTTTGATCTTTATTCAAAGCAATTCTTTGTTTTGCTTTTTGAAAAGCAGCCTGAACCTTTGGCTTACGGACCTGGCTGACAAATGACCCGTCATAAAGCGCAAAGCGCACTAAACCATCCCAAGGATAGATAAAATGAGTGTTATACCTGTAGGCCTCGTCGGCGTGACCGGATATACTGGAATGGAGCTTACCCGGATTTTAAGTAATCATACTAAGATGAAGCTTGTACGGGTTACCTCCAGAGCTGAAGCCGGTAAAAAACTGTCAGATATTTATCCTTTTCTCAATGGCATGGAGCTTGGCGGACTGGAGATTACAGCACCTGATGTTGAAGACCTTGAGAAAAATTGTAAGCTTGTTTTTCTTGCCGTTCCTCATAAAACGGCCATGAATATCGGTGGACAACTGTTTGATAAAGGCATCAAAGTTGTTGACCTTAGTGCTGATTTCAGAATTCACGATCGTGAAACATACGAAGAGTGGTACAAGGTTGATCATAGCAGGGAGGACCTGCTTCCTGAGGCTGTTTATGGCTTGCCTGAATTTTATCGTGATCAGGTTAAAGATGCCTCTTTAGTTGCAAATCCCGGTTGTTATCCTACTTCTGTTATTGTCGGGTTGACTCCTGCTTTGAAGGAAGGACTCGTTGAGCTGGAAGATATCGTAATCGATTCAAAATCGGGTACCAGCGGAGCAGGGCGCAAGGCAAGTGTCGGAACTCTTTTCTGTGAAGTTGCTGATTCTTTTAAAGCCTATGGATTAACTACACACCGCCATACACCTGAAATAGAGCAGGAGTTGTCTGCCGTTGCTGGTGAAAGTATTACCGTTTCATTTAACACCCATCTTTTGCCTATCGATAGGGGGATTCTCTCAACCATTTATACCAAAATGAAAGCTGGAGTTACTGCTGAGCAGATTAGGGCTGTGTATGAAAAAGCTTACAGTGCGGAAAAAATGATTAGATTTCTGCCTGAAGGTATGCTTCCTGAAACTCGCTGGGTCAAAGGAACAATGTTCTGTGATGTGGCTGTCGTTCCTGATTCCAGAACCGGTAGATTGATAATTGTCTCTGCCATTGACAACCTCTGCCGTGGAGCTTCCGGTCAGGCTGTTGCTAATGCTAATCTCATGCTCGGCTTCGCTGAAACGGAGGGATTAGGCATGGCTCCCATGATGCCATAATCGTTTTAGAACTAATATTTAGCTATTGGTCATTGAAAGGATCGTGCCGCTGAGTTAAAGTTATTTTTAGTTGCTTGATTATTGGCAAGATAACTTGAATAATATGTATATGGCGGATTATATGGTTAAAGATTCTGAAATGTTTCTCGATTCATTTTTTGTAGCCCGGCAACCTGTCTTTAATGTTGATAGAACTATATGGGGCTATGAATTACTCTTTAGAAACTCGGCTGAAAGCATATGTGCTCATGTCGGAGATCAGGATGCTGCTACTTCACAGGTTATTGCTGATGGTTTCGGCTTGATTCAGGAAGATATTATTGAAGGTCAGCGTTTGCTGGTAAATTTTCCGCGTAATATGATTCTTGAAGATGCCGCGGATATGCTGCCTCCTGAGGTTTGTGTTGTAGAGATTTTAGAGCACGTTCAGCCTGAGCCTGACGTTATTGAGGCTTTAAGGCTCCTGAAAGATAGAGGATACACTCTGGCCCTGGATGATTATGTGGGACAGGATGGTTTTGAGGCATTTATAGAGCTGGCAGATATTATTAAGGTTGAATGTCTGGGGATGAGTAAGGATGAGCTTTTAGAAATTGTATCCGGGCTTAATGCCTACAATGTGACACTGCTTGCAGAGAAGGTTGAAGACAATGATATGTTCAACCTTTGCAGGGAGCTTGGATTTGAACTTTTCCAAGGTTTTTTCTTCAGTCGTCCGGAAATCATCCCTGGTAAGAAAATTTCCAGCAATAATATGAACAGAATGAATCTGTTGCGTTCTGTTAGTGGAGATAATTTTGAAGTTGATGCTCTAACTGAAATTATCAATTCCGATGTTTCTATCAGTTACAGGTTGCTAAGGTTCATGAATTCACCAACCTTTGGACTCTCTAATAAGATTAATTCTATTCAACAGGCTATTGTGCTGTTGGGGTACAAGAAGCTTGCCGGATGGCTGCGTATCATTCTTCTGTCAGATATGTGTTCTGGTCCAGCTGGGAATGAATTGGCCTTTCTTTCAATCAAAAGGGCAAAATTTTTAGAGTTGCTTTCCTTTGAAAAGAACTGCAATTGTTTGCCTGGAGATTCGATGTTCTTGCTGGGCTTATTTTCTCTTCTCGATGTACTTATGGGGCGTCCTATGGATGAGCTTCTTGCCGAGCTGCCAATTGAGGGTGAACTGATAAAAGCTTTGACAGGTGACCATAGCGGGGCTTTAGTCTGGCTTAATCTGGTTAAGGCCTTTGAAAAGGCGGATTGGAATGTTCTTGGAGAGCTTATCAGTAATAATAGGTTGTCAGCATTATCTATTGCCCGTAATCATCTCGCTGCAATGCAGTGGGCAAATGAAGTCCTTTTTATGGATAGGCAGCATTAGTTTTCAGACAATTTGATTATATAGTTCGCAGGGAATTCTTTTGATGGGGGAAGAATGAAGATTGAGAAAAAAGAATTTGATCTCTTACGCAAGCAGATATACAGCCTTTGCGGTCTGATAATTCCTGATGGTAAGGAATATCTGATTGAGCATCGTTTTTCACAATTATTTTCAGAACGGAAGTGCCGGTCATGGGGGGATTTTTATAATATTCTCGTCTCAAATGATGCGAAATTCAAAGATGAAGTTGTTTCGGCAATCAGCACCAACGAAACTAGTTTTTTCAGAGATAACCATCCCTTCAACTCTATAAAGAGTAAGGTCCTGCCTGCTCTTGTTAATTCTAAAAAAAAGCATCGCAAAATACGTATCTGGTGTGCTGCTTCATCAACTGGGCAGGAGCCATATTCATTGGCAATGCTGATTCATGAATTTTGCAACTCCTCTCCAAAAGTAGAGCTGGCTCCATCTGATTTCAGTATTCTTGCTACGGATATTTCTAGTAGAGTTTTAGGTAAGGCTAAAGAAGGGGTTTTCACTAACCTTGAAGTTTCACGCGGATTGCCCGGCAATTATTCAAAATATTTTACTGAAGACAAGAATGGCTGGTTCATTAAACCTGAAATCAAATCAATGGTTGAATTTAAGAAGTTTAACCTGCTGAATTCATTTAATGTGTTTGGGCAATTTGATTTTATAATGTGTAGAAATGTTTTGATTTATTTTGATGACAGCACAAAGCTTGATATTGTTCACCGTATCCACAAAATATTGCCGGAGCATGGTTATCTAATGCTTGGAGCAACGGAAACACTTGCTGGTCACACAGATAGATTTATAGCTGAGCATCATGGTGTGGTTATTCTTTATAAAAAAAATGGTGGTATATCTAAGCCCCAAATATCAAAGTCGAAAGTTGTCTTAAAAGGCAAAAAGACCTTTACTGCTATATGAGACAGGAAAGGTCTTTCATAATCATTATTTTAAATTTATATGTCGTATTTATTTCCAAAAAGAGTTCTGATCTTTTGAATAAACAAATCCATATCTGCAACAGGTTTTAAAAGTACATTGTCTGAAGAAATTCCATATGCCCGTACATCCGGTGGGACAGCATAGTCAACTGATCCTGTATGAATAATGAAGTCCATATCCGGGTGTATTTTTTTCATATGTATGATGAGATCATTCCCATGCATAACAGGAAGTCGCATATCTACTATAGCAATATCAGCTTTTTCTGTTTGCATTAATTTTAGGGCTTCTTCAGCACTTCCAACTGAAATAACATCAAGTCCTTCATCTTCAAGGTAGTCTACAAGATTTTCCCTGACCATTAGTTCATCATCAACAACCAAAATACGCATATATTCTCCATTTCTTCCGAATTCCAATGTGGCTCATAGTTGCTAACTTTTGAAAGTTATACAACAAAAAAGTTAACTATCATTTATAAGTTTAATGTATTGTATTTTTAATGGCAACGAAAATGATGGCAATCATCAACAATCGTGACTTTGTTGTCGGTTTAAAGAGTATAAGGATGAAATAAATAATAAAAAAAGGGTCTTATATAAGACCCTTTAAAAAAGATTTTTAATAAAATTTTAGTTGCAGAAAGTAATATATTCCTGCCTATCTCTGTATTCCTCTTTTTTGCCTGCATTCCACTGCTTTACTGGCCTATAGTAGCCAACAATTCTTGTATAAACTTCAGACTCAGAACCGCAGTCAGGACAAGCATGGTGCTCACCATGGATATACCCATGCTCTTTGCAGATGGAAAAGGTCGGAGTAATCGAAAGGTAGGGGATCTTAGTGTTCTTAAACGCTTTGATTATAAAGCTTTTAAGGGCATCAAGGTCTGATATGGACTCACCCAGGAAGGTATGGAAAACCGATCCTCCCGTATATAAAGGCTGCAGTTTATTCTGATGCGAAAGTGCAAGCAGTACATCATTAGATACGCCGACCGGCAGAGTGGTTGAGTTTGTATAATAAGGTGTTTCATTGCCTGAGGTTTTGATATCAGCGTATAAGGATTTATCAATTTTGGCTAGCCGGTAACTGGTTCCTTCAGCTGGCGTAGCTTCAAGATTATACAGGTTTCCTGTTTCTTCTTGAAAACGGGAAGTCAGGTCTCTAAGGTGATTAAGGACTCTGGTCATAAGTCTGACACCTGATGGTGTTTCAATCCCTTTACCAAGAAGATTCAGACATGCTTCATGTCCGCCAAGTATACCGATTGTAGAGAAATGGCCTTTATAGCCATTTTTAAGATAACGGCGTGACCATGGAAACATTCCGTTATCAAGATTCGTTTGAATTAGTTTACGCTTGAATTCAAGAGAGTCTTTAGCCTGTTCTGCATACTCTTCGATGAGATCAAGGAAATCTTCCTCTCCTTGCGCAAGGTAAGCAAGTTTAGGGAGATTAAGTGTAACAACTCCTATTGATCCGGTAAGATCTCCAGCTCCGAAAAGCCCACCGACTTTTTTGCGCAGTTCACGAAGATCCATTTGCAGACGGCAGCACATTGATCGGACGTCTTCAGGATTTAAGTCAGAACTTATAAAGTTTTGAAAGTAAGGGACTCCGTACTTGGCAGTAAGTTCAAGCAGGGTATGCCCGATTTGAGAGTCCCATGGAAATTCTTCGGTCACATTATAGGTTGGAATTGGGAATGAAAAGATTCTGTTCTGATAGTCACCTTTAAGCATGACATCCAAGAAGGAGCGGTTAATCATTTCCATTTCTTCAAGATAATCACCATAAGTGGAATCCTGAAGTTCTCCGCCGATAATAATAGCCTCTTTAGCTATGTGTTTGGGGGGAACCAGATCAAATGAAAGGTTGGTGAATGGACTCTGACCTCCCCATCTGGATGTGGTATTCAGGTTGAACACAAATTTTTGCATAGCTTGACGGACTTCGTCATAGGTAAGTCCGTCATGGCGTATAAACGGGGCAAGATATGTATCAACATTATTGAAAGCCTGAGCCCCTGCCCATTCATTTTGAAGTGTGCCTAGAAAGTTTACCATCTGTCCAAGTGCAGCATCAAAATGTCTGGCAGGTCCGGCACACGAACGACCATCTAAGTTAAAACCTTCAAGGAGTAAATCACGCAGTGACCACCCTGCGCAGTATCCTGCAAGTCCGTAGGAAAGATCATGAACATGAAAATAGCCGTGCTCATGGGACTGACGTATTTCTTCAGGGTATTTTTCAAGTGCGTAGCGAGCCTGAACCGTGCCGGACAGATGAAGCATCAGTCCTTGAAAAGAATGAGTCATGTTGGCATTTTCAGCAACACGCCAGTCACTTTTCTCAAGGTAATCATCAATAGTTTCCTTGATATCCAGATAAGTGTCTTTGTGGTTTCTTAGTCTGCGTCGGCTGTCACGGTATAGAATAAATTTTTTGGCTACGCTGTGCAGGCGTGAATCCATAAGGACTTCTTCAACCATATTTTGAACATGTTCCTGTTCAGGGATGGAAATACCTTCGAGCTTTTTTTCAACTTGTCTGGCCATTCGTCTAGCCATAAGGGGGTCTTTGATTCCACTTGCATTAAGTGCTTTGAAAATAGCCTGTGAAATTCGTTCAGTCGACCATGTCTCCAACCGGCCGTCTCGCTTCATTATCTGAGTGGGCATGATTTCTCCTTGGAGGAATGTATTTCTGAATAGTCAGATCAAATCCATCCGGAAGGTAGCTTCTGGCAATTTCTACATCTTCGTCTGTCAAGATAGGAACTTTAGTCAGTCGAAAGTAGAAGGCCTTGGGGTTAGCTTCAGCCAGGGCAAAGACCTTTTCGAGGTTTATTTGCGCTGTTTCAGCAGTGACAGCCTGCCCTGTGAGAGCAGGGTATTTTTTGTACGGTCCTTTAACGTCAATGGCGAATACGTTCACCAATTCCTGCTGGAGAATGTCTTCAAGAACTTCAGGCAACATTCCGTTACTGTCCATTTTAATTGGCAGTTTTGAAACTTGCTTTATTTCGTAAAGAATTTCTCCAAGGCCCGGCACTGTTGTTGGCTCTCCACCTGTGATAGTGACCCCGTCAAGCCAATGTGCTCTATTCCTCAGGAAAATTATCATGTCATTTCTGGATAAAACCGAAAGTCTCTCCATGTTCCACGCCATATCGAAGTTATGGCAGGTGGGGCAATTCAAATTGCATCCACCAAGAAAGAATACACAGCTGGTTTTACCCGGCCAGTCGCAGAGGCTCAGCGGCTCTAAACCGCGAAGGTGGTTCCATCCAGAAGTTTTGTCAGTCATACTTATATTTTGATTTTCGATCAGTTTTTTAAATTGGGAAATGTGGCAGTGCCATCATGCTTTGGGCAGACCAGATACGACAAGGCCTGAAGCGATTACGGAGTTGATATTAACTTAGCATATATGTTTTGTACAGGGTGTTAGGTGTAAATTTGTTCTAACATGTCTGAAAAATATAGATATAAGTAGTTATAGGAATATATTGTGATTCTTAAAAAGTTTTCCACAAGTTCATAACGTTGAAATAGATCGTAAAAACAGAACTTTTTCTAAATAAAGTTTAGAAAATAAAATTATTTTTGTGAATTTGAATGAGTTTTATACAAGGGAAAAAATGGATGAAAGGACGCAGTGTTGCGATAAACGGATACTCTAGCTATCATGACAAAGATTAGTTAGGGAAGTTTTTTGTCATATGATACTGAATTAAAATGGGATCACTACACTTGCCTGTAACTCGGTGCTGGAGTAACCTCTATGATCATTAAAAATGACAAAATATCTTTGATCAATGATTCTATAGCGGGGTTTTATGCGAAGATTAACTTTTATTGTTTTGGTTTTTGTCTGTACATTTGCTACCTCTGCGTATGCCAGAAGTATGGAAGAGGAGCGGTTTATGTGTCTGGCCCTTAATGCTCTTGCCCGTACTCAGTGTAAAACACCATTAGATTATAGTTATATAGGTAAACAGCGTGCCGATATCTATATTTTTAATAGTTTTTATGGTGCAAAATATACTGATTTTTATTGTAAGATTGGGCAGGGTGAAATTCAGATAATGTCTAAAAATAAATTATTTCGGCGTAGTGTACCATATTACATTGATGATAAAGAATGTGGAGTGATAGAATATTTTCCTGCCTCGTGTACAAACAAGCATGTTATCCGCTGTTGTTTCCCTAAATCTGAGAAAGAGTTGAAAGCCGATAAGGAAGCAGAATTTTGGGAAAGACCTATCCCTGATTTATTGAAGGAAGATCAGAAAGAGGCATTAGAGAAGCTGCATGAATCTCAAAACAAAACAGTTAAATCTTCCGAAACCATGCAAGAATAGCAACCAGAGGAGTTATAGCGTATAAGGGCCAGTATATTTTATTGTATGTAAAAAAAATGACAGCCCCTAGTAGAAAAATAGCGTAAACCCACGCTTCGCCGTGTTTGGCATACATGCTTGTTCTTTCCAGAGAGATGCGAAAAAGATCCTCACTTCCACCAGAGGTGGATATGTTCTGATCTCGTGTTTTTCCCGATTGGAGTTTGTGACCACAGCCGAGGCATGTTTTGGCTGCATCATTATTCTTCTTTCCGCATTTATTGCATGTGATCATTGTTTAGATGTCCGTAAATATTCTATTTGTTTTTATTTGATAAAAATTCTGTTATAAACTTTGCGCCAATAAAATAGTATGTATGTGTTTCAATAGCAAAAAGAATACCATTGTGTAGTGGGTACTTATTTACTATATTTCCGTTAACTATGTATCCTTGCTATAGAATTTGTTTTAGTTCGGAAAGCTATCTTTAATGCTATCGCTTTTTTAATCAGGGTGACATTATTTCTTTATCTTTGTATGATTGAATGTTCAGAAACGGTAAACTTCTTGACTATTGTGATTGAATTGAGACATTTTCAAGTAAATTATTTGAAATTACTGATGGAGTCTTCATGAGTGAAGCGTTGAATGAAAACGCACAGGTTCCTGATAAAGGAAACCGTATAGATTTTTACCTGAGTATTCTTGCCAGGCTTAAAGAACGCAACACTTTGCGCGAAGTACTAGAGCGTGAAGTGTTTCTGGAATTTATCAAGTATAATAATAGCAGAATTAATGAGTTTCCTCTGCTTGAAAAACAGCAGAGCGGGATTATAGCTTTATTATGCCATAGAGCTAATGACCTTCCTGCTCATGAGTTTATTAAAAAGATTCTTGGTGAATTTATTTTAATGCTTGGCCGATATAGCAAGTTAAAGGATGGCAAAGATCAGGACATGAAGGATAACATCATGTCCCGGATTATAAATTCAGAAACTCTGCTTATCAAGACTGTACAGGGTGTTGTATATGCTTCTTGTCTGATCTCAGATAATTTTGAAGAGGTGGCACTACGTCATTTCGGAGAGCCTGCTCTTAAAAAATATAATTCTCTTTTGGAGCAGTACGAGCTGGATCGTAATTTCTGGCAGGCATTAATTGAACAGTTTATTACAAGTGAGGTTAAATCTTCACTGAGCGATATTATTTCAAACGATGCATACACGTTGACCAGAGATAAAAGTTATCTGATTTTAAGATTTCCATTCGACGAGGTAACGGGGAGCTTTTCATCAGATCTTCCAGCTATTGATAAAACCAGAATTCAGACTTCTTTTGAGCAAGTCGGCGCTGATGAAGAATCAGAAGCCACTCTGAAGCTTATAAACAAAACAATTCTGGACGGTGGAGTTTTTATTCGCAGCGAAGGCATGACAAATGAGAATATTGAGCGGATAGCCCGTATTGTCTGTATTGATCCCGCTACCAGTATATTCTGCGATGAATATAATAAAGTTATGGAGGTCATGCGTGAGACTTCTTACGAGACTGATGCTGCCGAAAATGAGGCGGAACTAGCAAGAAAACTTCAGTTCTTACAGGATCAGATCGGTGCATGTGCTATAGGAGTCAGCTTAACTCTTGATATTGTAGTCAGAGATTTTATGCTTGGACTTAAAAACTATACTCCACGTGACGAGAAGATTCTTTCAATATATATCAGGCAGTTCGGGGTAGATTCGCTAGATAAGCTGTTTTTCTATTTGACTGAGGTTAAATTTTCTAACCTGCTTAAGGAAAAGATGCGCGGCGAAGAAAGTAAACTTTTATTACGTGTTCTAAAACGTCGGCGTGCTCCAATAAGTGTCGTGAAAGAGCTTAATAAAATAGGTCTGACACGTATCAGAATGGCACGGTTTTGGACTAAAGATTCAAATAATAAAGATTGGTTGATTTTTAAGCATAATACAGGAAAAGAGTTGATAAAAGAAGTTCAGCTCATGTCTTTAGAGAAAGAGTTAGCTACAGCAATCCTTAAATTATTTGAAAAGGGTGACTTTAAGGTTGAATTTCTTGTTTTTATCAGTTTGCAGGCTGTGTCTAAAGCCACAAAGGATATCCGTGGTAAACTAAATGAGTTGCTTATGCGTTTTGGCATTGGAGAGCAGACTGATGAGCAAATGGCCCAAAAGCTGCAAGCGGAAAGTCGATAGTTGCCATAATTTATACAAAATTAAAAAACTCTCTCTGCAAATTTGCAGAGAGAGTTTTTTAGTATTCTCTATAATGATTAAGAATATTTTTTAAACAAATACTACTGTTTTGTTGCCGTCAACAAGGACGCGTTCAGTAAGATGCCACTTAACAGCGCGGCTGAGAACCTGGCGTTCAATATCACGGCCTAAAATCTTGAGTTCCTCAATATCATGGCGATGAGATACACGGATAACATCCTGTTCGATAATTGGACCTTGATCCAGCTCTTCGGTAACATAATGGGCAGTAGCACCGATAAGTTTTACGCCTCTTTCTCCTGCTCTGCGGTATGGATCTGCTCCAACAAAAGCCGGCAGAAAAGAGTGGTGGATATTAATAATTTTATTGGGATATGCGTTAATGAGTTTGGGGGTAAGAATCTGCATATACCGAGCAAGAATAACAAGATCCGTATCATTGCCCATTAGATTAATGATTTTCTCTTCTGATTCTTCTTTTTTATTTTTATCTACAGGAACGTGGTGAAATTTTACGCCAAATGATTCTACTGCTTCACGTAGGTCTGGATGGTTGCTGATAACCATTGTGATATCTGTGAAGAGTTCATCCCGTTTTGCTCTCCATAATAAATCCATCAGTGCATGATCGAATTTTGAAACCAGTATAGCAGTTCTTTTTCTGATCCACGCTGGATTAAGCGACCAGTCCATTACAAATTTTGCTGCAACCGTATTAGCAAATTCTTGCTTAAAATCATCAATTGTTTCTTCAATGCCGTTTAGATGAAATTTCATCCTAAGAAAAAAGCGCCCTCCTACAGGGTCACTTGAGTGCTGATCAGAATGAATGATGTTGGCTTTTTTAGAAAATAGGAAACCTGAAACTGCTGCTACAATTCCGGGTTGATCTTTACAGGTAACAGTCAGGTACGCTGTAGATTGTCGTGATGATGTCATATTTTAACTCGATATAGTAAAATTAATTTTGAAAAAGGAAAACTAATTAACAGTTCATACATGGACAGGCAAGCATGATTATTGTTTAAAAATTAAAGCTGTTTATAAAATAATAAACCTTTTTTTAGGTAATAGTAAAAAATACTCTTTACTTTGTTAATATGAGAATTTAGTGGGTGCTTTTTTAAATAATTAATAAAAAAATCTTTGTGAAAATAAATAAACTAATCAGAGAGAGGTAAGTATATTGTTTGTAGTTAACGGTGAAGTTGTGCAAAACGCAATACATGCTTTTATGTATTTTGGTGATATAGTTTTTGCAGTGAGTGGAGCGCTTGTTGCCGGAAAGCAGCGTATGGATATTGTAGGGTATGTTCTGGTTGGTAGTATTACCGGGCTTGGAGGAGGGTCATTGCGAGATGTATTGCTTGATCGCCCTGTATGGTGGACACGTCAGCCCGTGGAGCTTTACTTATGCATTGTGGCAGCTCTATTAACGTATTTTTGGAGATTTAAAATAAATGACCGGTATAAGGCCACGGCATGGTTTGATGCTCTTGGCCTGAGTGCTTTTACAATAACCGGAAGTACTGTTGCTTTTCAATCTCTGGTACCATGGCCTATTGCCGTGTTCATGGGCGTGATGACTGCAACTGGAGGAGGGGTTATTCGAGATGTCCTTACTGACACCCGACCGATGATTCTTTGCGGTGAACTTTATGCCGTAGCAGCGTTAGCCGGAGCTCTGGTAAATATATGTTTTTTAAAAATGCTTATACTGCCAGAATTTGCAATGGCGTCCGGGTTTATCACCACTCTAATGCTGCGCGGGGCAGCTATTGTATATGATATTCGCTTAGGCCCTCCAGGAGAATTTGTGCGGGTCGGCAGAGGCAGACATCTTCATTTAGAAAGCAAAGACAACGTGTGATAGCACTCCGGCCATATGAAAAATTAAAGTACAGAAAAGGTGGATTCGGTTTTTACCAAATCCACCTTTTTTATATTTTAAAGTAATAAGTTAAGTGCGCTTCATCTAATAAAATAAATGCTTATCCACCAAGGTAAGCCTTTTTCACTTCTGGATTCTCCAATAGTTCAGCGGAGGTGCCTTTTGCAACAATCTCCCCTGTATCGAGCACGTAACCGCGGTGTGCGAACTTAAGAGCAAGATTTGCATTCTGCTCAATCAGCAAGATGGATAGACCTTCCTTGTTCAGCTGTTTAAGGGTGCGGAACATGTCATACATAAGCAGTGGGGCAAGTCCCATAGAAGGCTCATCAAGCATAATGAAATTACACTTGGACATGATTGCACGTCCTACTGCCAGCATCTGCTGCTCGCCGCCGGACAGGGATTCACTGCGCTGTTTTTTGCGTTCAGCAAGGCGTGGAAAAAGGGTGAAAACCCGCTCATAGTCGCCGTTAATGTCATTAACAGAGTCCTTACGGGCATAAGTTGCAATTTTAAGGTTTTCTTCCACAGTAAGGTTGCCGAAAATATGGCGTCCTTCAGGTACTAGCGCAAGATGAAGGTCGGAAATGACCTTGTGCGGAGCCATGTCGAGAATGGAATTACCTTTCCAGGTAATATCACCTTCGATAACTTTCGGTGCTTCCGGCGGTGGTAGTCTGCTTATTGATAATAACGTAGTGGTTTTTCCTGCACCGTTTGCACCGATGAGGGTAACAATTTCACCTTCGTTAACGTGAAACGAGATGCCGTGAAGCGCCTCGATATTACCATATTTAACACGGAGATCTTTGACTTCAAGTAAGGTATTCAAATTGAATCATCTCCCAAGTAAGCTTTGATAACAGTCTCACTGGACTGAATATCTTCAGGTGTTCCTTCGGCAATTGTTGCACCGAAATCAATGCATTTAATCCACGAACATAGACTCATGACAACCTTCATCTGGTGTTCAATCATCAGAATTGTGATGTCAAATTCATCGTGAATCCACTTAATCAGTTTAATGAGTCCTTCAACATCTGCTGAGTTAAGCCCGGCTGCAGGCTCATCAAGAAGCAGCAGGTGGGGTTGAATGGACATCGCGCGAGCTATTTCAACGCGCCGCTGCAAACCGTAAGGCAGGTTTGTGGGCAGTTCTTCTGCATATTGCTTGAGGTCCATGAATTCGAGGAGCTCTGTTGAAATACGCTCGATTTCTTTTTCCCTAAGGTAGTAGTTTTTAGAACGCATGATGGCGTCAAAAAAACCATATCCCATACGGTAATGCTGCGCGATTCGGATATTATCCATAACGGTCATATCATGCCAGAGACGGATGTTCTGGAAAGTTCGCGCAACTCCTAGTGCTGTAACCTGATGCGGTTTGAGCCCTTTTGTGGGAGTACCGTTTAAAGTAATGGCCCCCTCAGAAGGCTGATAAAAGCCTGAAATGAGGTTGAAGATGGTCGTTTTACCTGCTCCGTTAGGGCCGATAAGTCCGGTAAGAGATCCTTCTTCAAGCTCGATATTAAAATCGGATACGGCTTGCAGCCCTCCGAATCTTTGCGTGAGTTTGTCTATATGTAGTAGTGACATTTTTTCTCCTTATCTCGCGGATTTAATCTACTTGAATTTGTAGAATTTTTTCAGCCGCGGGAACAGGTCGGGCAATTCTTTGTTACCCATGATTCCTTCGGGCCTGAATTGCATCAGCAAAATCAGGGTCAGCGGGATAAGTACCCATTTCCATACCTGACTCAGGTGGTAAGTCGCCGGGAGGATGTTCGCCAGATGCAGTCCTGTGTCGATTGCAGGGATAATAAATCTGAGCAGTTCGAGCATAACGGTAAAGAAAATAGCTGAGAGGATAGAACCTCCGAGTGATCCCATTCCGCCAAGGTAAACCATAACAAGACATTCAGTGGATTTCATTATGTTGAATGACTGCGGATTAACATATCCCAGAACATGAGCAAAAAGAGCGCCTGCTACTCCTGCAAGTCCGGATGAAAGCATGAATGCTGCCATTTTCATTTTGTTAGTATTAACGCTCATGATTTCTGCTGCAACCTCATCCTGACAAATAGACATAATGCCTTTACCGTATGTTGAGGAGACAAAGCGACGGATCATCCAGATACTCATAAATGTTCCGAGTACAACCCAGATCATCATCCAGGGAATATCAGCTACGTCGGTCATGGCATTAACCACACGCTTCATTCCCATAAAGCCTCTTGGACCGCCTACCATATCCATGTTCTCAATTGCAGATATTACCATGTAGTTGGCTGCAATTGTGATAATGGCAAGGTAGTCACCCCTAGTTTTAAATGAGGGTATGGCTACAATGAGGCCTGTTACAGCCGCAACCAGTCCTGAGAAAATAACAATAATAGGAAATCCCAGCGGTGCCAGTTCCGGGGGCAGAAGTGGTGCTCCGAATATTTTATCTTGAGCGAAGAAGAGCACGCTGAGCACTGATGAAACGTAAGCTCCGACGCACATGAACCCTGCATGACCGCAGGAGAATTCACCCATGTAGCCATTAACCACGTTCAGGCTGGCAGACAATATGATATTGATACCGATGAACATAATCACCGACTGAATATATAAGTCTAAAGCTCCGAACTGGGACATAGCTATGACAATACCTGCCATGGCCCAAATTCCAATGTTGAAACTGTACTTTTGCATTATGTTGATTCCGATACCTTAAATCTTTGTTGTCTTGGCAACACCGAATATTCCCGTCGGCTTAATCCAGAGAATCATCAGCAGAATTGAAAATGCGAAAAGGTCTCTGTATGTGGATGGGAATACTGCAACAACGCCGACTTCGATGAAGCCGAGCAGAAAACCGCCCAGAAAAGCGCCGCGAATATCACCTATACCACCGACTACCGCTGCAATAAATGCTTTCCACCCGATGAGTGCCCCCATGTAAGGTTCAAGAACCGGATAAGACATGGCGAAAAGTAGGCCTGCAAGTCCGGCCATACCTGAACCGAGTACAAAGGTGAAAACAATTACGCTGTCAATGGGAATGCCCATGAGCGGAATGGCGAATTTGTCATATGAAATCCCACGCATTGCCATACCTATTCTAGTACGGGTGACAATGAACTCAAGAAGTAGGAAAACCGCGATAGCTGCAAAAATAACAATAATTTTCAGGTTGGTAACTGAAACATTGCCCCATGTGTAGATTACTTTATCTAGTAGTTCGGGAAATTTTTTACGGCTTGCTCCCAGCAGGGCAAGGTTTCCGTTTTCAAGAATCAGACCGCACATAAGAGCAGTAATAACAACGTAGAGTCTATGGGCTCCTTTTCGTCTAAGAGGACGGTAGGCAATTCTTTCAAGTGTTACCCCGACTCCGGCTGTTAGTATCATGGTGAGCGGAACAGTCAGAGCAAGCACCATCCAGGGTGCAAAGTCAAAAAGTCCAAGGAGAAAAGTCGCAACAAAAAAAGCGATGTATGCCCCGACCATAAAAATATCGCCATGAGCGAAGTTGATCAGGAGCAGTACTCCGTAAACAAGTGTGTAACCGAGTGCAATGAGAGCGTAAAAGCTACCCCATTGCAGCGCGTTAAGCAGGTTCTGGATGAGGATATCCACTTTTGGTCATTCCTCTACTTCTTTAAAACCCATCATAGGGTTTGTATTAAAATAAAAAGCCTTTCAGACCTACTCCGAACGGCAGCATCTATTGGGAATTTAATAAATCAGACGACGGAGTTGTAAAAAACCGCCGCCTGAATATTATTCAATAACTAGGGGCAGACTGATTCTGCGAAAACAAAGTTGCCGTTGTCATCAATACGTACAACAACAGCACATTTGATGGGGTCACCCTGGCTGTCAAATTTCATGGAGCCGGTGATTCCTGCGAATTCTTTGATAGAACTCAGCGCATCACGGATAGCTTTGCGTTCGTCTTTAACATTTGGATTATATGATCCTGCATCCTGAATAGCCTGAAGTACAAGGCGGGCAGCATCCCATGTGAGGGCTGCAACATCGTCAGGAGTTTCGCCGTATTTTGCTTCGTAACGGTCGATGAATTCCTTTGTTGCGCCTTTCGCGCCTGCAGCAGCATAGTGTGTGGAGAAAAACTGTCCTTTGCAGTCATCGCCGCAAAGTTTCATCAGCTCAGCGGAACCCCATGCATCAGAACCCATGAATGGTCCTGTCCAACCGAGGTCGCGGGCCTGTTTAACAATAAGTGCAACCTGATTGTAGTTGTCAGGTACAAAAATGAAATCAGGTTTGGAATTGATGATTTTTGTGAGCTGTGCTGAGAAATCCTGATCTTTGGTTCCATGTGATTCGAAAGCAACAACGGATTCTCCGCCGTTTTTCTTTTCAAATACATCTTTGAATATTTCAGCAAGACCTTTTGAGTAGTCGTTGGAAACATCAAAAAGAACTGCAGCCTTGGTAGCTTTAAACTGCTTTGTTGCGAAGTTCACGGCAACAGGTCCCTGGAATGGGTCTAGGAAAGCTGCACGGAAAACCCAAGGGCGGTTTTTGGTGGTGTCTGGGTTGGTAGACCATGGGGATACCATAGGAGTGCGGTTGTCGTTACAGGTTCCACCTGCAGGAACAGCCTGTTTTGAAGAGTTGGGGCCTATAATAGCGACAACTCCGTTCTGTTCAATAAGTTTCAGCGCAACGTTAACTGCAGATTCTGCTTTTGATTCATTATCTTCGTAAAAAAACTGGAGAGGAATCTTTTTGCCGCCAACTTCAAGACCGCCCTGTGCGTTGATATCTGCCAGAAGCATTTCAGCTGCATTTTTAGAAGCTTCACCCACTTTTGGGATATCGCCAGTAAGTGGGATGTTGAATCCGATTTTGATTTTCTCTTCTTCTTTTGAGCAGCCGGCTATCATGGCAATAGCAAAACTCATAACCATGAGAACCATAAGTGACTTGATAATAACCTTCTTCATTCTTTACCTCCTGAAATGTTCATTAAGAAATTCCGATTTCGTCATTGTTTGATGAAAATTATATCAAAAAACAAAAATAAAAAAGACATTTTTGCAAAAATACTCAAAAAACAATAAATTATCTATAATTTTAAGTGTTTATATATTGAGATTGTTTTTAATCCTAACTGATTGATTTATTTAAGGAATAACTCAAAAAATGGTAGTTTTTATAATAAAGTTAATTAAATAAGGGTGTTATGTGTGTGAAAAGAAGATTTAAACGTCAATTCATCACGTTGAGATGTAAAATATAGTTGTTTGATTGGTTTTAAATTGTAAAAATTGTAAATTTAAGCAGAATTTTTCGTTTTTATTTAAAAAGAAGAGTGTGATTTCGTAAAACGGCATGGATAGATTAAGAAATTGCTGTTTTTGTGGGGAGGAGAGTTTTAAAAGTTTATAAAAAAGGCCAGTTTTGCCCTGAAAAATAGGCAAAACTGGCTGATTTTTACAGGCCATAGTGCGAGTTTAAATTTTAAATTAACACAACTTGTTAAGTTAAATTATATAGTTAAGTGCGGGGTTATGATAATTTGAATCGTTCCATCATGTCTTTAAGTGAATGTGCTTGTTGGTCAAGGTCTTTAACCGCTTCTTCCAATTGTCTAGAGCTTTCGAGGTTCTGTTCTCCTGCCTGTTTAATCGAGCCTAGTGCAACTGCAACCTGATCCATTCCTGCAAGTTGTTCCTGGCTGGAGGCTGCAATTTGAGCAGATGATTGGGCTGACTGATTAATTACAGTGCTGAGGTTAAGGATAACATCACCAGTCTGGGAAGACAGGTTTGCCCCTGTCTCTACGGCTTTTCCGCCTTCTTCGGTAATCATAACCGCAGAACTTGTGGCTTTTTGAATGTCAGCTAGGATTGATTGGATCTGTGACACTGAGTGCTTTGATTGATCAGAAAGATTACGGATTTCCCTGGCTACAACTGTAAAACCACGTCCTTCCTCCCCTGCTTTAGAAGCCTCGATGGAGGCATTTACAGCCAGAATATTAGACTGATCAGCAATATCGTTTACAACAAATATGATGTCGCCGATATGCTGTGACTGCTCAGACAACTTTACAATAGACTGAGCAATAGTATCCATCTGCATACGGATATTTTTCATACCTGAAGCAGCCTCTTCAGCTGCATGCTTACCCTGCTGAGAGGTAGCCACAGCCTTACGGGCAACTTCAGCTACTTGACGTGATTTCTCATTTGAAAGATGTGCAGTCTGTTTTACTTCTTCAACAGTAGCATTAGTTTCAGCTACAGCACTAGCAGTTTCAGCAGCGCTGGCAGTAAGCTCTGCGGATGCTGCTGAAATTTGGGAAAGAGATGATGAAAGGGTTCGCACTGTTTCTTGAATTTTCTGGCTATCACTTTTCAGGTTTTCAACCATAATAGCTAAAGCTTTACCAATAGTGTCATTTTCAGATCTTGGCAGGATCGTAACTGTAAGATCTGAATCAGCCACTCGTTCCATTGCTTCTGCCATTTCGTTAAGTGAGCCTGTCATTCGGTTAAAGGCTCTGGCAAGGGCCCCTAATTCATCCTTACGGTCAGTTTCAGATATAGTCTGACTCATGTCACCTTCAGCAATACGGTAAGCAGCTTCGACAACTTTACGTAAAGGCAGGGTGATATCGCGCCCGATTATGAAAACAGCTCCAAGCCCGAGTATAACAACGCATAGACCTATAATATAAACATTCATGATAGCCAGATCATTATTTTTCTGTAAAGAAGGACCTAAAATGCTCTGGTCAGCTATAACGGATTGTTTTGCTTTTTCAATAATTTCTGCTATTTTAGGGCCTAAAACGTCTAATTCTGTATTGATAAGTCTGTCGCGTTCTTCAGTCGCTGTTATAAGTTCATGTACTTCTTTAACATAAATATCATATGATTTTGTAATTGCTTTAAGATGCCTAGAGTTTTGCTTATTAAGAATTGCTGAAAGATTATTCAAGACAATTTTCAGATGTTGCATCTCATCTAAAGATTTCCGTGAATGAGATTTTAGGCTTACTTCAAGGTACTTAGCAGTATATAATCTGCCGAGTATAAGGTTTCGCACACCTTTGGCACACCAGTATAAGGCTTCACTGTTATTTTTAGTTTTGCCTAAATTGTCGATAATCTTTTCAAAAGTTTGCTCCATGGCTATGCCTGCAGGAACCAAAAAATCGGTAGTTATTTTATCTCTTTTCACCTGAGATTTGGCAACCTCAACAAAGCTCTTGTCATAATTTTCAAGAAGATTTTTAACCTCAAGCAGCAGTTCTTTTCTTGTGTCAGATGTCAGAATTTTTTCAGCTGAAGCAATAAGTGGATAAAGTTTCTTCACGTTATCCGAATATTTTAATCGGTACTTATTGTCTCCTGTAATAATGTAGTCTTTGACATCTGTAGTGCCTTCAAGAACTTTAGCCTGTATATCACCGAGCAAGTTGGAGTCTTTTGCATATTCCCTGTAGCCGGTAAATCCTTTGGATGAGTCTTTTAACGCTTTCAGCGATTGCAGACCAACAGCGCCGAAAAGGATAAAAACTATTAGAAAGCTGCAGAATATTTTTTGCCCGACAGTAAACCGTTTAAGCATGATCAAAGGTTCCTTTTAATAAAATATGTTAGCTGTTACCAAGTAGTGGTAGAGCCCGTACCGTAAATAAAATAGTCAGTAATTATTTCCAAGCTCATACGTCAGAGCTTATGCTCTTGCAACTTTTAGAGTCTATTTATAGCTGGCGTCACAGAACTCATTACATTTGTCTTCAATGGCTTCAAATAGCTTGTTGCAGCTACCAAGATCCCTTTGTTCCCATGAATTAGCTTTGACCTGTTCACAACTTTGGCGGCAATCTTTAACTGACTTATAGGGATGCAGCATGATTTCAGAGTATTTAGCACAGATTGTGTTTTGTGAGTCACATAGATCATTAGTTGTATATGAGCGACAATAAGCTGTTACGTCCTGCATTGATGTCTGGTTGCCTGCACATCCAGCAAGGGTGAATAATATTGCCATGATAAAGATATTTTTTATCATATTAATAGTCTCCTGTTTATAAAACATTTCTCATCGCAGCTAGAAACATTCTGTTTTGTGAGTTGTTTCCAATTGAAACTGTAAGCAGATCAGGAAGACCGTACTCGTCTAGCTTTTTCAATTTAAAACCGTATTCAAGCATCTTATTATAAAGATCTTCAGCAGGTATGGCAGCATTGAACATTACAAAACTGCTTTGGCTGGGGTAAACTGTGCAGCCAAGCTCTTTCAGTCCGTTTTGCACCCGCTCACGTCCACGGATAATCAGGGCAATTGTCGAGTAGTAAAATTCGTTGTGATTAAGAGCGGCCAGACCTGCACTCAGATTAAGCGGATTGATCGGAATAGGCAGTCTTGATTCTTCAAACTGTATAGCACGTTCAGGATTCATAATTGCATATCCCAGGCGCACGCCGTGCAGGCCGAATGACCATGAAAAACTTCTTAAAATAACAAGATTAGGGGCCTTTTCAATAAAGTTGAGCATAGAGTAATCATCTTCCGGCCATGCAAATTCAACAGAACGTTCGTCAACAATTAGTAAAGTCCGGTCAGGAAGCAGGTTAGCCATTGTAGCTAATTCTTCAGCGGGTAGACCGTAACCTGATGGTATATCGGGGTTCGTGATAAGTACTGCAGCAGTGTTTTCGTTAGCGGTTGTAACCATCTGATCAAGAGGAGGTGAGAAATTTCTGCCCCGCTGCAAACGCATAAGTTCGACTCCGCATAGCGCAGCCACTCTGCTGTAATCAGGCATTCCGTGTTCATAACTTAAAATATGGTCAATACCGGGAATAACAGATAATCGCAGAGTTAAATCGAGAAGTTCAATAGCACTGTTGGCTACAATAATTGATTGTTCCGGAACATCATAACGTTTGGCTAATCCGAATTTAAGACTGTCTGAGTTATTGTTTTCAAATGCAAAGCAATTTTCTGCCATACTAATGATTGTGTTGGAAACAGCCTTTGAAACACCGAGCGGATTTGAATTACTGGCAAGATCAATTTCTTTTGTTATTCCATAATTTTTACGGAACTTAGTTGCTGAAATACTGCGGACAACTGGTTTTGCAACAGGCTCAAGGTTTGTTTCCTCCTCAAATGTTGCAGATGGTGATGTTTCAACAACAGGGTCAGGAGTAACTTCCGGTTTATGCTCTGGGGCTCGAATGACCTGTCTTTGGGGTGCAGGTCTCTTTTTCTCTTGTTCCAATTCTTCTAGCACAATCTCTGTTTTAGCAAGTTCTTCAAGAGGAAGAGTAACGATGCGAATATCATAATCTTCACTGAGGGTTGCATTACTTACCATTTCATTCAATTTATCAAATGAATCAATAATAATGTTTAATAGATCCGGGCTCAGTTCAACCTCGTTTTTATATACTTTATCCAGTACCTGCCCTATGGCACTTGAAACAGAACTTATTTTGCGCAACTCCAAAAGGGCAGCACTTTCTTTAAGCGAAGTAAGTATCCCGTATACTTGAAGGACGGATACAGCTGATGGAGATTTACTTTTTTCAAGTTGCATCAATGCATTTTCAATCTGGTTTAATTTGTCCAGTGATTGTTCCACGAAATGTTGTAAAGCAATGTCTTCTTGTACTTCTGTTGTCATTTTTCCCCCTGCTTAGTTGCTTGAAAATATATTATCAGTTTTGGTTCTTATTTGATATGACTTTAAAAAGGCTGATCGGAATTGAAAAGCACTTTTTTCTTTTTGCATTTTTTCATGCAATAAATCCATTATCTTTTTATACATTGAATTAGAAAAATTCGAAAGACAACTTTTATGATAATTTAGTCGATTCCAGTTGCGCTTTTGCCTTCTGTGTTTAATATTATCGTTAATGACCATCTGTTTGCAGAGATTCGTCTGATTTTATTTCATTAAAGCAGGCAAAATGATCACGATAAATAGATTTAAAATCCATGAGGAGTTGAAATGGTAACTTTTTTTAGTGCTAACGAAGTTGTTGAATTGGCCATGCGAATTGAGCAGAAAGGTCAAGCCTTTTATCTGCTGGCAGCTGATGAAGCAAAAGATCCTGCCGCTAAGGAATTTTTTGATTTTTTTGCTGAGGAAGAGTCAAAACACGAAATGTTTTTCCGTGGTATGCGTGACCGTCTCGGAAATATAGAAGTTCCTCCGGGAAGCGACTACGAAGAATATACCCAGTATGTTATGGCGCTGGTTGATTCTCATGACGTATTTAATTTTGACTACACTAAAGCTTTCAAGGATGCTGATTTCTCTTTTGAAGATGCAGTGCGAGCGGCAATGCGCTTTGAAAAGGACACGATACTTCTTTTCACTGAGTTGAAAAGAATGGTTCCTGAATCAGAGCAGAAGTTTGTGGAAGAGTGTATTGACGAAGAGCGCGGCCATTTGCGTTTGCTGGCCCAGAAGATAAGAGATTAGTTTTATACTGGATTGATTCTGGCTGTCGCCAATCAAAGACCCCCATCAGATGTTCTGATGGGGGTTAATTTTTATGAGTCTTATCTCTTAACACCAAGGGCTATGTTTATTAGTTGATCAGATGTTGTTATGGTTTTCGAGTTGGCCTGATATCCACGCTGGCTCAAAATCATATGGGCAAATTCTTCCGCCAGATCAACGTTAGAGCTTTCAAGGTTGCTCCCGGCTACTGATCCCAGCCCTTCTTTACGAGCCACGCCCTCAATAGCATCTCCGGATCCCTCTGTGGCAGTAAAATAGTTTGAACCTTCTCTTCGGAGACCGAATTCATTTTTGAAATTGTACATGTTGACCTGGTATAGCTCTGTGCTGAGTCCGTTGGAGAAGTGCGCTATCATGATACCGTCAGAGTTAAAATCAACGTTTTGCAAATATCCTTCCCCAAATCCATTCTGAGACTGACTTATAGTTGATGATGATCCATAGTAGGCAGTTGTAGCCATTGCATCTATTTTTCCGTTAGTCATACCCGGAAGGTTGGAAGCATTACTTCCAACACTGGCTGCAGTTACACCTGATTGGTTCCACGAATCTGAAGATGAAGATATTCCCATATTAAGTGAAACTGTCTGGGAACTGGTGCTTCCGTCAGCTCCTTTAAATGATAAATCAAAATTTGGGATGCCGTTGCTGTTAATATTTGCTAGACTCCAGTTACTCAGGGACTTTGCGTCAGCGCCATCCTGCAAAGTATATGCACTCTGGTTCAAAAGGGTTCCGTCTCCTGTAAAAGTCAAAGTTCCGGTCATGAGCAGTCCTGCTGATGATGTGCCGCCTAGAGCACTGGCATCACTTCCCGGAGGAACAGTCACAATATATTCCCAGTGCATCTTATCTGAAGAATCACCGTCATTGGTTACTTTATCGAAATATACAACCAGATCTTGCTTGTTACCGTTTTTGTCGTAAACCTGAAGTGCTGAGTTATATTCATATTTGTCTGCTGCAAGTGGTGGGTCATTTGTCCCGTTCCATTCTTCAAGCAAAGAGAAAAATGGATTGGTTTCGGATTCACTGTTATCAGTAGCATTAGAATCTAAGTTAGTACGCATTGAGACTTCAGTAGTTGCTTTCGGGTCGGATTTCACAGTCATGATTTCGTTACCGTTGGCATCAAGCTCGGGTTTCATGGGAAGTACTATATTTTGTGAAGTCGTTCCTATGACGCCGTTTTCATCTATTTTATAGCCTTGCAAAATATTAGAATGATTATCGACAAGCTGCCCGTTTTTATCAAAGTGGAAGCTTCCAGCACGTGTATAAAAACTTTCATTTTTAGCAGGATTTGCCACACGGAAAAATCCCTGCCCACCGATAGCAAGGTCCGTACTGTTATTGGTTCTTTCAAATGAACCTTCTGCAAAATTTATTCGGGTAGTCGAAACTCTGGTTCCCATTCCAATCTGCCCAACTGTATTGGAGCCTCCGCCTGCTACAACACCTGAAATTGAACCGGAAAGGCTTTGGCTGGCAAGAGTTTCAAGGAAAGTATCGCCGCTCTTGTAGGCAGTCGTATTTACGTTGGCGAGGTTTGCGCCAATCTGCTGCATAAGTATCCCATGTGATTTGAGACCTGTTGCACCTGTATACATTGAGCTGAAAGCCATGAGAAAACTCCTTGATAGGTTCGGGACTGAATTTGTTGATCTTCCGAATCCTGTTAAACCATAGAAAGCCGGAATATAAATCCGGTCACTTTGTTATAAGCAAAGGCCGTGCCTAAAGTTTAGGTTAAGTAATATCAAGGCGTTGTGTGGATATATAAAGAAAATGTAAGGAAAAAAAGTCCATTTATACTGGAAGAGATTAAGAAGGGACTACGTAAGGTTATGTTTTGAGCATTTTATGAAGATGACGGATTAATTTATTTGCCGCAGTCGATTCAGGATTCAAAAGCAGGCATTTTTCAAGATATTGTAATGACTCCGTTTTCTTCCCTTTTTCATATAAACTGCGGGCAATATTGAAATAAATATTCTCGTCATCGTCAGTCAGGCCGATAGCTCTGGTATAAAATTCAACAGCTTCATCAAACATGGCATTTTTGCGTAGAGAGATGCCAAACTCATTGAAAAGATGCTTATGTTCCTTCTCAAATGCTGCATCTAAATTTACGAGCCGTTTAAATATGTCTGCAGCTTTTTCATCATCGCAGCGGTCAAGGTAACAAAGACCTATGCCGAAATTAGCCCGGATATTATCTTCATCAATGTTAAGGGCTTTGTCATATTCCATTTCAGCGGTAAAAGTATTTCCAGACTGACGCTGGCGGTCTCCCTTAGCGAGAGCTTTGTTAAGTTCTTTTATGGCAGGAAAAACTGTTGAAGTGTAGAGTTCCAGCTCTGGTGTGAAGGATTCTAGTAATTCTTCCTTACTGATGTACTGTTCTTCACCGCTTGGAACACTTTTATCATTTAAGGGACGTATAGCAATTTCGCCACTATCTTTTTCTTCTACATAGTAAATGAATGTCTGAACAATCTTACGCTTAGTTGTTCCCGTACCTATTTCTTGTACAGCTTTTGTTGAAAAAGCTCCCCTGATTTTAGGTGGATTAGTTATTGTGCTCATTTTATTCATACTATTTCCGGTAATCTGATAATACAACTGTCCTCAATTGGCTATACATTCAGAAGTAGCATATTTTGTAGTATCCTACAATTTTAAAAAGATAATAAGAAACGGGAACCTTGCGATAAGATTCCCGTTTTATTGTGTTTTATATTATGTGACTAATTGTTACAAAATATAACGAGATAAATCTCTGTCTTCAATAACATCTACTAGCTGTTTCTGAACATATTCTCTATCAATTATGATGTTATCTCCAGGTCTATCAGGTGCTTCAAAAGAAAGATCAGACAGTATCCTCTCCATGATTGTATAGAGTCTTCTCGCCCCGATATTTTCAGTCTCTTCATTGATTTTCTGAGCGTTTCCGGCAATTTCTTCCAAAGCTTCCTTGCTGAAATCAATGGTAACTTTTTCAGTTTCAAGGAGGGCTTTGTACTGAACAGTCAGAGCATTCTGAGGTTCGGTGAGGATTCTGTAGAACTCATCTTTGCCGAGTGCAGAAAGTTCAACTCGCAGAGGGAAGCGACCCTGAAGCTCTGGAATAAGATCCGAAGGTTTGGCATAGTGGAATGCTCCGGCTGAAATAAACAGAATATGGTCAGTCTTAACCATGCCGTACTTTGTATTAACAACACACCCTTCCACTATGGGGAGCAGATCTCGTTGAACTCCTTCACGAGAAACATCTGCAGAACTGCTGCCTGCTTCATGTTTACCTGCTATTTTATCTATTTCATCAATGAACAGAATTCCAGTCTGCTCAACGCGTTCACGGGCCAGCTCGGCTACATTGTCCATGTCGATCAGTTTATCTGATTCCTGCTGGATCAAAATTTCATATGCTTCTCGAACATTAACTTTGCGGGTCTTTTTTTTGCTTGGAAACATTTTACCAATCATGTCGTTGACCTGCATGCCCATATCTTCCATGCCCGGCATGGACATAATTTCAACTCCGGTTCCGCCCTGAATGGTTACTTCTATCTCCACTTCACGGTCATCAAGTTTACCGGAACGCCACATCTGGCGGAACTTTTCACGGGTTGAAGAGTTGTCAATTGCAGGTTTTTCTTCCTGCTGCGGTTCTTCATTATTAAAAAATCCCATTCCTGATTGTGCAGGCTTAGATGATGGAAGCAAAATGTCGAGCAGGTGTTCTTCAGCATTTTTTTCCGCTTTGACTTTGACCTTTTCCATTTCTTCTTTGCGGACAAGGTTTATGCCTATTTCCATCAGGTCGCGGATCATGGATTCAACGTCACGCCCAACGTAGCCTACTTCTGTAAATTTAGTTGCTTCAACTTTAAAGAAAGGGCAGCCGGAAAGCTTAGCCAGTCTACGGGCGATTTCTGTTTTACCGACCCCGGTCGGGCCCATCATTATGATATTTTTAGGTGCTATTTCATCACGCAATTCTGCAGGGAGCTGCTGTCTGCGCCAGCGGTTACGCATGGCAATTGCGACCATACGTTTTGCATCAGCCTGACCGATGACGAATTTATCCAATTCAGATACGATTTCTCTAGGTGTAAGATTACTCATTGTGCGGCCTTTGCAAGATTATTTTTCTAGTGTTTTAAGAACAACGTTGCCGTTGGTGTAGACGCAGATTTCGCCAGCTATTTCCATAGCTTTCTTAGCAATTTCTGCGGCGGGCATGTCAGTATTACGCAGGAGCGCACGGGCAGCAGAAAGAGCATAAGCTCCTCCTGAACCGATTGCAGCAACTCCATCATCTGGTTCAATTACGTCGCCATTGCCGCTGATGATCAGAATATGTTCACCATCTGCAACCATAATCATGGCTTCGAGCTTACGTAGGTATTTATCCGTGCGCCAGTCAGTAGCCATTTCTACGGCTGAGCGAACAAGGTTGCCTGCATATGTCTGAAGTTTTTTTTCGAATCTTTCAAAAAGAGTGAAAGCATCGGCCGTTGCCCCTGCAAATCCGGCCATGACTTTATCATTATAAAGAGTTCTGACTTTGACAGCAGAGTGCTTCATGACAATAGCCTGCCCCATAGTAACCTGTCCGTCACCTATCATGGCAGTTCCTTTGTCGTCTCTGACTGCCAGAATGGTAGTACCTCTGAGTTCCATTTTTATCTCCTGATTCATCTATTTATCTTCGGTTCATAATGAAGACGTATATTCAGTAAGTTTCTTAAAAAAAGATTCTACGTGCTTATTTTTCATGAAATGAATCTGCACAAAATTTTGATTACAAAAGGATAAGACCTGTGGAAAGGATGGCAAGAGGGGGAAGGATATTTCCATATGATATAATGAAGTTTATTTAATCCTTGGGGGCCTAAACTTAAAATATTTTTTCTTTTTCAACCTAAAGAAATGTTAAGTTTATCCGATTATAATAAGTGTGCTTTGTTTTTAATAGGTCAATAATATAATCGTTTTTGAGAGGTCGTTTTATGCTTATCGACGGTATCTCAGGTTTCAAACTAAATGTTGCTTCACCCGCGAATGAAGAAAATGAAACCCAAAAAGAAGGTCAAGCTGATTCAGAAAATGAAAATAAAGCTGTTGTTATTCATCTTAGTAGTAAAGATGAATATGTTGCGGCTTTGCGAAATATGCTAAAGCCAGCTGAAGAAAAATTACCAAGTTCTTCGCACAATATGTTAGAAGGGAGTTTTGTTAATGATACTCCTGAACCATCCAGATATATCACAGGATTGATGACTGGTTATAAAGTGCAAAATGAATTAATGGATAAATTTCAAGGTGTTGTCTCCAAGTACAAACTTGAACTTGATCTTCTGGGAGAAGATCCTACTTTAGTGGGTTTGAAAGCTGAGCATGAGGCTGAACAGAAGGCAAAGGATTATACTCTGGAAGAGGGTGAAGAATCTCTTGAAGAGACACGTAAAGAAGAAAAGCAGAAAGAAGAGGAAGAGGCACAATCTAAAATTGAAGAGAAATTGATGCCGGATGGCTATGTTGACATTTCAAATCCAGATCCTTCCAAGCTGTCAGAAGATATAGAGGATAAAGCTGAAGAAGTTATATCCGTAAAAACAAATGAAATTGAATCTGTTTTAGGCGAAGAAATAAAAGAGAAAGATCCTATAACTGGTAGTGATGAAGTTTCTCGTGCTGCAGCTGTAGGTGCTGTTAGCAAGAGTGAAAATGTTAATACTGAAATTAGTCAAAATCATGAGCCATTGCCACCTGATCTAGCCTCTTCATCTGGAAATAAAAAAACTCCTCCGGGAACATATGTAGATGAGATTGTTTAGAATCCAGGAAGTGATTATAAAAAAACTCCTCCTGCAGGAATACTGCAGAAGGAGTTTTTGATATTAGTATGACTTTGAGAATAAGTCTTATATTGTATCTTCTCTAAGTTCTTTAATAGCTTTTGCATAAGCTCGGAATACGTTTTCTCTGTTGATTATCCCGATAATATGGTTGGGGTCTTCTTCAGTAACAACCGGAATTTGTCCATAGTCTGTATCAACGAATTTGAGCAGAGCTGTATAGAGATCATCATCTTCCATCAGAGTAGCAGGTTTGGTTGCCAGATCTTTGGTAAGAATGAGATCGAAAAGGTCAGGATTGAAGAGATGGTTACGCACATTCTGAATAGTCAGAATACCTGTGATGACACCTTCATCATTTTTGACCGGAAAGTATAGTTCGTTTGTATTGGCAATAATATCTGTAAGTGCCTTTAGAGTGGTCCCCTCTTCAAGAGTTGTCACCCTGCCTGGTTTGTAATGAGTATTTACATGTAATCCTTCAAGGATATTAATTGTTTTATCCTCAATGTGCGCAGGCGAATCAAACTTACTTTCAACCTGATGTTCATACAGAGAGAAGCTGCGGCCAAGTACAATACATAGTGCAGATGCGAGCATCAGCGGTGCAAGCAGTCCATAACCTTGTGTAAGTTCGCAAACCATGATCAGCGGACCTATAGGGGCTTTAGCCACTCCTGCAAAGAAAGCAGCCATGCCTACAAGTACGTATCCACCGGGCTGCGTTACGATATCCGGATAATATTTTCCGGCAACCTGACCAACAATACCTCCGGTCATACCTCCCACGAAAAGCGCAGGGGCAAACATACCACCGGACATACCAGATCCGATAGTCATGGAAGTCGCGATGCTTTTTCCTACGACGATGACAAGCATCATCATTAGTGGAATTTCTCCCATGATTGCCATTTCCAGCCAGCCGTATCCACCGGAAAGTACTTGCGGGAAAAACATACCCATGACTCCCATGAGGAGTCCACCAAGTCCGGTAGCCCACATGAGACCAAGGCGGTCTTTAATCTGGAAAAATACAGAATATTTTATGAACCTGAAGGTGCGGATATACATCCAGCCTGCAAGTGTACACGCTAGGGCAAGTATTGTGTAGAAAATCAGTTCCTTCGGGTCATGAAAAACAAACCGGGGAATACCAAATATAGGTTCGGTTCCATAGAAAAGAGTGAATAAAGAATATGATACGACAGAAGATATTACTGATGGCAGGATTGCTTCTGATTCAAAGTCTTCCCGATAGATAACTTCAATAGCTGTCAGTGCGCCTCCAAGCGGAGCTCTAAAAATTGCTCCCAGCCCTCCTGCTGCACCGGCCAGCAAAAGAATTCTGCGTTCTTTAGCTGACATTTTGAGTTTCTGGGCAATCCATGAGCCAATACCGGCACCCATTTGAGTGATCGGACCCTCACGGCCAGCGCTACCACCTGTAGCAATAGTGAATATGGAAGTAATCCCTTTAATGAATGGGACGATGGGGCGCATAAGCCCGCCACCCTGATGAAAACATTTAATAGTAGCATCAGTTCCGTCAGTCCCGCCGCCGATAGTTTCAGGGATATATTTATTAACCAGCCAGCCCGTAGTAAGACCAACAATCGTGGTACAAATAGGAATAGTCCATGTGCGAAGAATTCCGGGTACACCGTGAAAAAGTTCTTCCCCTTCAGGAGCAGGCAGGGCAAGTCCTGCTAGTTGATTTAGAAATATAAACTTTCCGTATTCAACCGCTGCAAAAAAAACTACTGCCAAAATGCCGGAGACAATGCCTATCAGAATTCCAAGAAGAAGCCATCTGAAGGCGCTTATATTACGATATGTGCGGGCAAGTTCTGTCCACATCTTTAATTTTAAGAGAGGACTCATTAACAGGCTCCAGTTTCTGACTCGGTTAAGTGTAGACCCGGCCGCACTTGAGATTCAGGGTATGATAGAATAGATTTGGCAAGTTCAATATCGATAGCTATACGTTCCTTTAATTCGTCAAGTCCGTTGAATTTGCGTTCGGAGCGGATTCTCTGAATAAAATGGACTCTAATATTCTTGCCGTATATATTCTCAGAAAAATCGAAAATATGTGCTTCTACAGAAAGAGCATCATTACCGAATGTCGGATTCTTGCCGATGTTCGCAACCCCGGGGCGAACATCACCGTCAACTTCAACCCTGATTGCGTAGACTCCCTTTTTAGGGAAAAGCTCATCTTCTAGTTTGATGTTGGCTGTAGGAAATCCGAGTAGCCTTCCGCCGCGATTCATACCATGTACGACTTCTCCGCGTACCTGATAGAAACGTCCCAGTAACGGGCGAACATCCCAAACATTGCCTTCTGTCACGAGGTCGCGGATGCGTGACGAGCTGACCACTGCATCATCTATAATGACAGGTTCAAGACGCTCAATACCATAACCGTATTTGCCGCCAAGCTTTGCCAGAATTTCATAGTTGCCGCTTCTTGCTTTACCTAATGCATAGTCGTAGCCAACGACCATTTCTTTCATCCCGAAAGGATCAATGAGAAATTCTTTAATAAATTCCTCAGGTGACAGTGCAGCAATTTCCTTTGTAAAATTCAGAGCAAGAATAATATCAGGATTATGTTGCGCAATCAGTTCCAGCTTCTGGGAAGTCAAGGTAATGAAAGGAGGGGTTTTACTGTTTACAAGGACCCTTAGCGGGTGTGGATCGAAGGTTACAACAACGCTGGCAAGGCCGAGTTCTTTTGCTTTTTGGCAGGTGCTGCAAATCAGCTTCTGGTGTCCTTTATGGACTCCATCGAAGTTTCCTATAGTAACACAAGCCCCGTTATGAGGCTTTATAATTTTGTCAATTGCTTTTGCGATGATCATTTTCGCTTCACTTTATTTAGCGCAAGTTAGTAGAAACGAAAGCAGTTACATTAAATGGCAGTATCATTCAAGCGCTTCTCGTTCACAAAAAATAAAATCATAATATTTTATATATAATTAAAACAGTTATTTATAAAGCAGTCTAGTGTATGTGGTTAATTGCCGATAAACAACTTTTCATTATTTTTGTTTTTTCTCTTCAGGAGGTTTGGGGGTTATGGTCTCTTGAAGTTTACTTAGTTCAGTTCTTTGTGTGGCTGTTTTGGCTAAACCTTCAGCTTTTTTGAGATGAAACTTGGCTTGTTTGCCATTATGTCCGTAAAGAGCTGCGTATGCGAGTTGAACATGTGCTTCAAAGTAATTTCCGGATTCGCCAAGCATACGTCCAAGATGATAATGGATTTCCTGATCCTCAGGCACCATTTCAGCTACACGACGCATAGTCAGAATGGCCTGTTTATAGTCCTTCCGTGCTGCTTCAACTCTGGCAATAAAAAACAAAGTCATAGCGTCCTTTGAATCACGGATGTATGCTTCATGTAGTAATGGGCTGGCTTTATCCATTTTGCCTATAGTAAAGTAAAAGCGTCCTTCTTCGCGCAGAATTAAAGTCTCACCGGGACATTCGTTATGTGCTTTAGTAAATGCAACTTCTGCTTCCTGATATTTTTTCATTCTGGAAAGAATTATTCCCTGCCCAAGATGATCAAGGCACGTACGTTTTTCGACAGGAATATTGTTGTAATGTGCAAGTGCAATTTTGGGGTCAGTCATTCGCGCCCTGATGAGTGTTTGAATTTTGAAAAAATCTGCATCATCATTTTGGCGTTTGAAATATTCTGGCGGCATTCTGAGAAAGCGTTCTTTAAGGTAATCAATACGTGTATCCAGCCCCGGGTGAGTGGACAGATAGGTAGGGATATTAACGTTGCTGACATACCACTGACGCTGCTTCATGGTTTTAAAACTGTTGACCATGCCTTCTGGATTAAATCCGGCAGAAATCATGTAATTCATACCCAGATGGTCAGCCTCACGCTCATTAGACTGGGTATATGAAAGATATGCGCTCTGTCCGCCTGCCATGGACCCGACGGCAAGAGCCTGCCCTATATTTGCCGAATTGCTTCCACCTGACATTCCGATGAGCATACCTGCTAAGGTTCCAAGGACGCTTGCCATATTTACAAGTTTCATTTTTTCCATTCGCCGTGCAACGTGTCGTAACGATACGTGTGCAAGTTCATGGCCGATAACCGCGGCAAGCTCAGATTCATGTTTCATATTTAGAATCAGGCCAGTATAAATATAAATATATCCGCCAGGAACTGCAAACGCATTCATCGCATTATTTTGTATAACGGAAGCGGTAATTGGAAACGGTTGAGGAGGCATCTGGCTGGCAATACGTGCGACAAGATGTTTGATATAGTCAGTAACCTGCGGATCAAGAACAATAGGTAGTTTGCTGTGAACCATTTTATCAAATTCTTTACCTAGTTTGATCTCGTCGCGCACCGTAAATTCCCCGAAAATTGATGAAGCTGTTGCTTGCGGGGTAATCGAAAAAAATAAAAAAAACAGCATAATAATTGCTGTCAGATGCGTATAAGTTTTGTGTGTGAGATGCATTTTTTATCCCGTTTAAGAAGATGCTTATTGCCTAACTTGGCAGCGATGCTTCTAAAAAAATATAAAGCAAGAATTTAAAAACTATTATCTGTTAGTAAAAATACTAAGTTTTAGAAGGCGAGTTGTAAAGCCTACTATTTCAGGACGGGACATACCATAAGAAAAGGCCCCATGATTATTCATGAGGCCTTAATATCAAAATGACTTTGTAGGGTGGACTATTTGCCCATCATTTCAAAGAATAAGTCGTTGTTTTTTGTCCCTTTCATCTTATCGAGTAGGAATTCCATTGAATCAATAGAGTTCATTGGGGCAAGAAGTTTTCTGAGAATCCAGACTTTATTCAAGACATCAGAATCAAGTAGGAGTTCTTCTTTACGGGTACCGGAGCGGTTAATATCGATGGCAGGGAATACGCGTTTTTCAGAAAGTTTGCGATCAAGGTAGAGGTCCATATTACCAGTACCTTTGAATTCTTCAAAAATAACCTCATCCATGCGTGAGCCAGTATCAATAAGAGCAGTAGCAATTATTGTCAGACTGCCGCCTTCTTCAATATTACGCGCAGCACCGAAGAAACGTTTTGGACGCTGCATTGCATTAGCATCCAGACCACCGGACAGTACTCGTCCTGAAGATGGGGTCACCGCATTATATGCACGGCCTAGGCGGGTGATAGAGTCCAGCAGAATAACAACATCACGTTTACGCTCAACCAGACGTTTTGCCTTTTCAAGAACCATTTCAGTTACCTGAACATGACGCTGTGGTGGTTCATCAAAAGTGGAGCTGACAACCTCTGCTTTTACAGTTCGGGCCATGTCAGTTACTTCTTCCGGCCGTTCATCGATGAGCAGAACTATGAGATCTACGTCAGGGTGATTGGCATTGATGGAATTGGCAATATTTTGGAGCATCATAGTCTTCCCTGTGCGGGGTGGGGCAACAAGCAAAGCACGCTGTCCGCGCCCGATTGGGGAAAGAATATCTATTACTCTGGAGCTGAAATTCTTAGGGCCGTTTTCCATTTTGAAACGACTGTCAGGATAGATAGGAGTCAGGTTGTCGAAAAGAACTAAGTTGCGGGAATGCTCCGGTGGCTCCATGCCTATTTCGTTAACACGCAGAAGTGCGAAATATCTTTCGCCCTCTTTAGGTGGGCGAATCTGACCAGAAATAATGTCACCTTTTCTCAGACCGAATCTTCTGATCTGCGAAGGAGAAACATATATATCGTCAGGGCCGGGCATATAACTGTACGTAGGAGAGCGGAGAAAACCGAATCCGTCAGGAAGAACTTCAAGAACGCCTTCTCCATAAATTTGCCCGTTCTGCAACGCGCAACCTTGAAGCAGTGCGAAAATAAGTTCCTGCTTCCGCATTCCACTTGGGTTTTCAACTTTGAACTTAGCTGCCAGTTCCATGAGATCTGACATGTTTTTCAGTTTAAGTTCTGTCAGATTCAGGTTGTTTGTCTTTTTATCTTGGCCCATACTTATATAACCAGAGTTAAAAGTTTAAAAAAGTATAATATCGCTAATATAAAACAGTAGTCATGCTGGTCATAATAAAGACTGCACATAACAGTTTGCTTTAGCGTAGATTAGATGAATAAAATTGTATTGGATTTACCCTTTATCAGGAGTGGGGCTGCACCTTTGGTGCTGATGCTACAAATTAAAATTTGTTCTCACCCTGCCCGTTTGCAGTCATTTTTATGTGCTTTGCTTTATTTCAACTTTAGGTGTTGAGTAAAGAGAGCTAGTGCGACTGCAACTTATAGGGCATTAACTGAAAGAATCATTTATGACAAGACGTTTGAGTCAGTTTTTTATGATTCTTCTTCAGGTTTTTCAAGAACATCACTGAACAGTTCATTGATCATTTCTTTAATTTCTTCTTGATCAAGGTCCAGTGCAAATGAAAGTTCCATTGATACCAGTCCCATAGCTTGTTCAAGAAGCCTACGTTCTCCAAAAGACAGCTCTTTATCTTTACCAATCAGAAACAGCTCTTTTAAGACATACGCTACGTCCTGAAGATCTCCACTTTTAAGCTTTTCTGAATACTCGCGGTAACGTCTATTCCAGTTCTGACCAGTATAGCCTGTGAAGTCTGATCTATCTTTGAGGCATTCAAAAATTGTGAGCCCTGCTTCTTTGTCACAAACAGCCCGAAGTCCAACGTTATGCGCATTCATGACTGGGACCATGAGTGTAACATTGTTACTTAAAATACGGACTATATAGAATTCAGCAACAGATCCGCCGATTTCTTGACTTTCAATACGTTCTACTTTGCCTACACCCTGAGAAGGGTATACAACAAGCTGTTCTAACTCAAACACTCGTGGCTCCTTGGATTTAAAAAAGAAATGGTTCAGGAAAAGGCTTTTCAGCATCCCGGTTAAATTATTCCTTTACAATGTGGCGCTATTGTGGACATCGGGATTAATTTGATCTAGGCAGTAGATTCCTTTTCATTTCTCTTGAACTCCCGCTTTTTGTAAAATTTATTATAGGGGAGTTGTTGCGAAAAGATACTGTAACTCAATTGTAAAAAATAGTCTATGGCTCGCTTTTAACTGCGTCAGGTATAAAGCTGTTCATGAATTGAGTAGCTGGTCCTTGACCTCTTCTGAAATATAGGTTCAGCCCTTTAATTGCCGCAATAGACATTTCTGCTGCAATATTTAAATCAGTGGAATCGAACTCTTCGAGTACGTAGTCTTTCACCTGTGATGAAAATTCGGGTCTACCTATACCAATTCTGATTCTGTAAAAATCAGCTGAATTCATTTTATCCTGAATAGATTCAAGTCCTCTATGACCGTTGTTACCGCCGCCTTTCTTAAATTTCATTCTTCCAGTAGGCAAATCCAGTTCATCATGGATAACAACTACATTCTGAATTGGAATTGAATATCTACCACATATACTTGAAACGGCTTTGCCGCTCAGATTCATATAGGTAAGAGGCTTGGTTACGAGTACATTGATTCCGGATATACAAATGCTGAAAAGCTCATAGTCACCGGATATTTCTATTTTTTTAAAACGCATGCTTTTACGGGAAATAGCCATTTCTGCCAAAGCATCAACCGTCATGAACCCTATATTATGCCTGGTCTTGACGTACTCGGGGCCTGGGTTGCCCAGTCCTGTAATAAGTGCTTTGTATTCCATAGATGAGCCCTGCCCCAAAAGCGTATAGAAAATTGTTAACCTGTTTAAAAAACAAGAAAAGCCCCGGAATTTCCGGGGCCTTACAAATATTATGAATCAGTAGGCTAATTTTCGCCTTCTGCTTCCTCTTCTTCTGTTGAGCTGCCGCGACCTGCTGCACAACGAACGAGTGCAAAGTTGCTGTCTGCCATAACAGATGCACCTTCACCGAGGTCAATTTCGTTTACGAATACAGTGTCGCCAACATTCATTTCAGCAATGTCAACTACGATTGCAGCCGGGATGGTTTCTGCTGTACATGCGACGGTGAGAACATTGCGATAAATCGCCATACGTCCACCGAGTTTAACACCTGGAGCAGTTCCTGCAGTGGTAACGGGTACATCAATTTTGAGAGGCTTACCTGCTACAACACCAAGAAAATCGATGTGGTTAGGACGAGGACGAACAGGGTCCATCTGTACTTTCCAGATCAGGGAGTCATAGGTTTTACCATCTACTTCGAGACTGAAAAGGCGTGTAGTTCCAACAGAACGGTACATCTTAACAAATTCAATTTCGTTTACAGCAAGAATCAGGTTTTCGCCGGTCTGTGAATAGAAAACAGCGGGAACCTTTCCTTCGTTACGAAGCTGACGGTTAGCAGACTTACCAGTTTTGGTACGCAGTTCAGCTTTAAAAGTTACTTTTTCAGACATTTTAATCTCCTTATGGTTAACCTGCTACCGCTCACTTAAGACCGGCAGAGGGTGGGAATAGGCGTATTTTATACGAAGAGAACGCTTACAGATGATTCTGTGTGTACATTGTGTATGCACTTGGCAAGTATGCCTGCCACAGATTTAACTTTAATCTTGCTGCATTTTGCAAGTTTCTCTTCAGAGACAGGCAGAGTATTAGTAACAATCACCTCGGAAAAAGGTGCTGCTTGCAGCCTGTCGAGAGCTGGTCCGGAAAGAACAGGGTGTGTAGCGCAGGCAATAACATTCTTAGCACCATGTTCCATGAGAACTCTAGCTGCCTGACACATTGTTCCGGCTGTATCAATCATGTCATCCATAACGATACAGGTTTTATCTTTAACTTCACCGATAACATGCATGGCTCTGGCCTGGTTTGGGGCATCACGGCGTTTATCCACAATGGCCAATCCTGCATGAAGGCGTTTCGCGTAAGCTCTGGCACGTTCAGTTCCACCTGCGTCAGGAGAAACCATGACCATGTCTTCGTAACGGGTGCGCAGTTCATCTAATAAAACCGGTGCAGCATAAATATTATCTACGGGAAGATTAAAAAATCCCTGAATCTGGCCAGCGTGAAGGTCAATAGTTACCAGACGCTGCATACCTGCTACAGTAAGACAGTCGGCGCAAAGCTTTGCACTGATAGGAGCACGGGGGGATACTTTACGGTCCTGACGGGCATAGCCATAATAAGGAACAACAGCTGTTACACGACGGGCGCTTGCTCTTTTGAGGGCGTCCAGCATGAGACACAGCTCCATAAAATGAAAATTTACGGGATCGCAGGTTGACTGGACTATAAATACGTCACAGCCGCGGACATTGTCCTGAATCTCAATGCGGATTTCGCCATCACTGAATTTTTCGCGCAGACATGGAGTAAGCTTGCTGCCGAGATGGTCACAGATTGCTTCTGAAAGCGCCAGATTTGACGAGCCGCTGATAATCTTGAGTTCACCGTTCATGTCGGTCTCCAACTTGACCTCTCGGTACGAGAAATGAATTTGGCAGGGATGGCAGGATTCGAACCTGCGAATGCGTGGACCAAAACCACGTGCCTTGCCGCTTGGCGACATCCCTGCACTGATTATGTAGAAAAAATGCAATAATATTAAAAAGTGTGAATAACAGAGTCGACTTTAGTTGATTTCAAGTCGGTTGCAACTTTTTCAGCTTCATTTCTGTCTCTGAAAAAAGATATTACACTCGCGCCGCTTCCGCTCATGACAGCTCCGCAGGCTCCGTTTTTCAGCAGATATTCCTTCGTTTCCCTAATTTTAGAAAACTCAGGCAGGACAACTTTTTCAAAGTCATTGAATAAAGTAACCCTCGTTTGGGAGGCCGTCTTGTTATTACCACTGGCATAAGTTGTCAAGTGAAAGGAGTCTTTTTTTTCAAAATTTTGGGAATTGTCCCGGTTGCTCCACTCTTTATATGCCCATGCAGTATTAACATGCACGTCCGGGCACGCTAATAAGGCTGTTAGGCCCAAAAGGTCAACCTCACAAGGCGATAAAATTTCACCAATCCCTTTAGCCCATGCCGGACCGTCAAGAAGAAAGAAAGGAACGTCGGCCCCAAGCCCTGCTGCGAGAGCGGTAAGCTTATCGTGTTCCATACCGGGGCTGTCAGGATGAGTGTCAAGATAACGCAGCATTGCCGCAGCATCTGAACTACCTCCACCGAGACCTGCACCTGTAGGAGTGCGTTTTATGAGTTTTATATGTAACCCGGGTCTAAAGCCTGTAGCGGCAGCATATTTATCCCATGCTTTGTAAATCAGATTATCTTCGGCCGGCAAGTCAAAATCTTCACAATGGATAGTGCATCCCTCAGTCTTTTCTGAAACTTCAAGAGTATCAGCTAAAGCCGGGAAGGGATGAAAGAGAGTATCCAGTTCATGATAGCCGTCTTCTCTTTTCCTCACAATTTTAAGGTAGAGATTAACTTTTGCCGGAGCAGTAAGGATAGTCGTACTGTTGTTCATGACGAGCTTATTAACCTAAAGGTAAGCAGTAAGGAAGAGGTTAATTTATGATTTTTTATTAAAATAAAGTGAATAGGTGATTAGAATTAATTTTAAACTTACTCCAAAAGATTAAAAAAGCCTGTTCTGACCATGGTCAGAACAGGCTTAACTTATCAGATAGTGATCATTCTGATGTAGATTATTTATTTTTCAGTTCGATTGTCCGGAATATATTTTTTCCCTGACGTTTTAAAAGAAGCATTATCAGGCCGCGTTTTTTTCCTTCAGAGTTGATGATGTTTTTAAGTGATTTACTTGAGTCAACTTTATGCTGGTTGGCTTCAAGAATAACATCACCGACTGCGATAGCAGCGTCTTCAGCAGGAGAATCTGGCGTAACTTCTATGACCATGAGTCCTTCTGGTTTATCAAGTCCCAGAGAGTTCGCTTCAGCTTCACGGTTAACCTTGCGGACAACAAGTCCTAGATCATCGAGGTTTTCGTTTGCGGCTTTGGGCGATGCCTCTTCAGCCTGAGCTACAACAGTTTTGCCGTTGCGGTCGCCGAGGATGATATAGAGTTGTTTACTTTTTCCCTGACGCCATACATTAACGCTTATTCTTTTGCCTGGAGGCAAAGCTGCGATGGTTCGCAACAGATCATTGGTATCGTCAATTTTTTCACCGTTGACTTTAAGGATAACATCGCCAACTTTCATACCGCCTTTAGCAGCAGGGTCCTTGGGATTCACTGAATTGACCAGAGCACCTGTCTTTTCTTTGAGGCCCAGAGCCTTGGCTGTTTTGGCATCAGCATCCTGAATGGTTACGCCGAGCCAGCCGCGACTAACTTTGTGATCAGTTTTTAGCTGGTCAATGACGCTTTTGGCCATGTTGCTGGGAATGGCAAAGCCTATTCCCTGACCGCTTGCAATAATAGCTGTGTTAATACCTATTACTCGGCCATCAAGGTCTATGAGCGGGCCGCCGCTGTTGCCGGGATTGATACTGGCATCAGTCTGGATAAAGTTGTCAAAAGGTCCGGCACCGATGATACGGCCTTTTGCACTGATAATGCCTTTGGTAACAGTATGTCCCAGACCAAAGGGATTGCCGATTGCAAGAACCCAAGCACCTACTTCGGCTTTCGCAGAGTTTGCGAATTCTAGGTAGGGCAGTTTCTTTCCTGTATCAATTTTTAAGAGAGCCAGATCAGTTTCTTTGTCACGGCCGATTATCTTTGCAGGGTAGTCTTTGCCATCATTTTGCAGTTTGACTGTGATTTCATCTGCAGAAGCAACAACATGGTTATTGGTTACAACATAACCGTCTTCAGAAATTATGAAACCTGAGCCCAGAGATCCTGTTTTTCGTTTCTGTTTAGGATGATTATTGTTACCACGGCCATTCCCGTTAAACTGTTTGAAAAATTCTTCAAAGGGATTTACGCCCCCCCGACCGTTTCCATGAAACTTGAAAAAGTCTTCCATGGGGTTTCCCACTTCGACCATTTTCACAGTATTAATGTTAACAACCGCAGGACCGCATTTTTTCGCCAGTTCAACAAAGGATGGAAGTCCATTTGCATTCGCATACGCGGGCAATACTAGTAAGGTAACAAGTGTCAGTAATCCTAAATAACGTTTTAATTTCATGTATCCTCCTCAATGCGTCGCTTGGAAAACGGGATAAGCGACAATAGGAAGAGTATAGTATTCTTTTCTAAAATGTAAATAGGGTAGGGAGTATTGTCATGGAGTTGTTAATTCCAATGTCAGTAATTTTGCCTAAAAAGATCTTTTACAGGCGTTTATTAAAAATTGGAGATAGCTTAAGGAAATACTTTAGCTTAGAAATATGGTTCTGTGGGCAGGTATATCCAAAAACATTTTATCCCTTTTAAATCCATTTCTTTCTTTTAAAATATGCCAGCATAGCAAATGCAATCAGCAGCATTAATCCGAGAAGGATGTAGTAGCTGTATTTATAGTGCAGCTCTGGTATGACATCGAAATTCATGCCGTATATTCCGGCAAGAAAGGTTAGCGGAATAAAAATTGTTGCAAAGACAGTTAAAAATTTCATTGTTTCGTTCAAACGGCTGTTGATAGACATATTGTATGTACTAAACAAATCACTGAGAATTTCCTTATAGATTTCTAAAGAATCTAATGCCTGTTCAAGCATACTTACTAAATCTTTTAAGTATGGAGCAGTGTTGTCAGATATAAATTCCGAGTCCATCTTGTTTGTTTTGGATATTATTTCACGGGCCGGTCTGATTGATTTTCGTATATACGCTATTTCACGGCGGTAAAAATTAATTTCTTCCAACTGTTCCGGTATTGGATTTTCCAAAACTTCTTCTTCTATTTCTTCTATCCGTTCGCCTATTCCTTCGATTACTTTCAAATAGTTTTCCAACAGACAGTCAATAAGTGTATAAAAAAGGTAGTCTGGTCCATTTTGCCTGAATTTATTTTTTGGCTTGGAAAGACGCTTGCGTACCGGATCAAAAATCATACTTGGCTGTTCCTGAAATGTAATAAGATAATTATTACCTAAAACGAAACTTATTTGATCTGCTTTAATTCTATCTTCATCATTATCCGTGTTTAAAAATTTCATGGTAGCGAAGAGGTAGTCCTGATACTCATCAATGCAGGGACGCTGTCCTGTATCTTGGATGTCTTCAAGATTCATAATGGATATGTTAAAATTATCCCCGATATTTTTGATTAGGTCAGAATCATGAACACCGTCGATATTTATCCAACAGATTGAATCTGTATCATTAGTAATGGATTTATATTCATCCATATCAATGTCAGTTAATGAAGAATCATTATAAGTTGTAACTCGAATCTGTGGCTTGGAAATTTTTTGCTGACCGGTGAAAATAAGTGATCCCGGGGGCATCCCTGCTTTACGGTCATTTTTTCTTAAGAATCTTGCCATAATTACACCTTATAAATTGTCAGTTTACGAATTTAAAATAAAGAAGAGCTATGAGCATTATCAGCAGAAATGACCATACAGCTATAATTCTGAGAGCCGTAATTTTTACTTTATCTCTTTTCCACCACGCCAGAGGCAGTACTCCCTGGAGCAGGAAGGTGACAACACCTGCCAGATTAAGGCAGATAACGTTGGCTAAAAAGAGAACTCCAGCTCCTAAAGAATACTCGATATGTCCTGTGCCTAAAAAAATACCGCACGCACTGAGCGGCGGGAGCAGGGACAGGGCAACCATGACTCCTACCAGCGAGGTAGGGACTCCAAGTGTAAAAGAAATAATTCCGGCTGTACCGGAGACAATCGCTAAAATAATATCAGAAAAATCTGTAGTTGTCCGGGCCAGCAGTTCTGGCGAGAACTCGTTAATATTTAAGAAAAATCCAGCTCCGATAGAGATCAGTATCGCCAGCAAAACTCCTGTAATAAGTGTTTTAGAAGATGCTGCGGCAAGTTTTTCATCGCCAAGGGTTGTCGCCAGTGAAAGGCCAACATTCGGGCCTAATAATGGAGCCAGGACCATGGCCCCGATAAGAACGGCAACATTGCCTCTCATCAGACCTATAACAGCGACTATAGAGGAAAGTATCACAAGCATTACGTAGCTTTTTGAGAGTACACAAGTGTCAAGGACATCGGCATAAAGTTCTTCTCTGCTTAGCCTGTTTTTTCTTTTTTCAGTTTCAGGAGCAGGCTCTGTTTCAGTCGTAGGAACTTCATCAAGATTTTCCAGACGAGGAATAGTGGCCTCAGCTGGAAATACTATTATACGGTACTTTTCTTTCCATGAAAAAAGATTTTCAAGCTTATCAAGTACATTTTCGGAATCCTGTACGTCCAGAATAACTCTGAAAACAAGTGAAGTGTCGGCTTCCAAAGGAGAAGCCCAGAAAACATAACCTTCATTCGGGCGATGTTCTTCAAGCGTTGCTATGACTTCTTCCTTGTCTTCGCGTGGAGTGATTATCTCAATTACCCGTAATGGCATATATTCTCACTTTTATAATATACGTTATCAACCAAGCTATTTCTTGCTGCCTGTATTTTTTTTGATGTGAATATCCATTTGTGGAAAGGCAATTTCAATCTTTTCCTTTCTAAAGCGGTTATCAATTTCAAAACGTAATTCCGACATTGTCTTAAGGGCATAGTCAATATCGTCTATCCAGACACGCAAAATAAAGTCCAGACTGCTTGAACCAAAGTTATTGAAGTGTACATACGGTTCAGGGGTATCAAGTATGTGTGAGCTGTTAAACGCTATATCTAGAAGGGTTTGTTTTACTTTTTCCGTGTCAGACCCATAAGCAACTCCAACGATTATATCCCGACGCAGGGAAGAGTTGTTTTTTGTCCAGTTTGTTACCTGGGTGGTTACAAGATCCGAGTTAGGAATCATAATTACAGCGCCTTCAAATGTTTCGACAAGGGTTGTTCGGATATTATTTTTTGTACTGTGCACCACAGAGCTGCAAGTTCAACCACATCACCCTGTTGAATAGACCTGCCAAACAGGAGAATCAGGCCGCTGATAAAGTTGTTTACAATATTTTGCAGTCCAAACCCGATTCCAACACTCAAACCACCGGCAATGACAGCGATGCTTGTCAGATTAAATTCCATCATACGCATTGCAGCCAATACAAACAGCGACCAGACTCCATATGTAAATAAAGTCTGCATTGACGGGACAGCGCCGCGTTTGCCCCTCGGCCATCTGCTGCCGACATGCTCAATTGATACATTGAAGGCTGCAACACAACTTTTAGTTATAAAGAAAAGTATCGCTAATGAGACAATGCTGCCGATTGATATGGAATAAGACTGTATGGTAATTTGTTTTGTAAGTGTATCCGTAATTGTGCTTTCACCCAAAAAGCTGCTCAACCAATAATATACAATACTAAAAGCAATACCCCACCCGAGAGGAACAGCTAAACTTCTTATTAAACCTTTTAAAAGCTTTTCTCCTTTTTCTGCACTTACGAAAAGGATTTGGCCCCAGAGCCGTCCAAAAGAGCGTATAAAAATGCCTAGACTCCAAAGGATTGCCAGCAGGCATGCCAGTCTGCCAAATCCAAGAAATGCAACAGCCAGTAGCGGGCTTAAGAAACTGCTTCTTTTGGTTGAGTCAATAAGGCCTTTAAATCTGTTCTTACGCCATGCACTCAATGAGCTGATGAGCCATGAAAAAAATAGGAAACCGATAAATATTACAGTAACCCATTTGCTTGGAACATGCAGTATTATCAATAGAACACTGACAGTATAAATTGTTGTTGTTCTTAATATTCCGCTGGTGATGAAAAATCTGTCACGACTGATGAGTTTTGAAAGTTTGAGAATGCAGAAAAAGAAAATGCAAAATGATAAATATGCTAGTGATTCAAGCGTAGCAGGGAAAACAAGTATTGTTGCTAGATAAAATGAGAAGCTAAAAAGTGAAGCTGTAGATAACACCTTTATTTTGAATTTATTGCTGACGATGGAGTATCTCCAGATTATTTTTCTTTTTAAAATACTCTTTAGTGTCATTCCTAAAAAAAGCACAATAGCAAAAATCGTTAAATGCTTTAATGCATCATGCTTATATGTAGTCAGTGCAGTGTTAAATTCAGATTTTCTAAGTTTCAGCCAGTTTTTCGTAACAAAAGGTTTGTTCCAGAATTCAGTGCTGAATACCGGGTCCTTTCCTATCAGAAGATAATTTTTCCATAGCTGTAGAAGGTTATGCTTTTCTCCAAGCTCAAGTTTATCTAAGCGATTCAGAATCCTTCTACCTTCGGTCTCCAGAATATTCATTCTATCCAGCTGTTTAGTCGATTTTACCAACAATGAAGAAACAGATCGCATGCTTTCCATATATAATTTTGTAAGATCGGCAGGTGTTTCTTTTGGTATTGTTGTTGAGAGCTGTTTAAATGATTTTAAAACTTCAATTCTTGAAACACATTCTTCTCTTGCTGTATGAAGTTTATCAGAAATATCAAGAACATCTTCTCTGAAGTCATTAAGGTTGATTTTGGCTTGCTTTCTATCAATTGGCGAACTGATAGATGATCGTTCTGAAAAAAGAATATATTGAAATTGGTGCAACAGATCAGAATATTTTTTTTGTGTTTGAACAATGAAAGATTCAATTATTGAATATGTCGCAAGTTCTTCTGCTTCGAAAGCTTGATAATTTTGGATTCGATTTTTCAGAAATTCATAGTCTTGATTTGCATTAGCTAAGGAATTACCGCTCAAGAAAAAAATAAAATTATTAGCAGCAGTGTTCTAAATGGATATAAATTCGTTTTACATTTATTTTTCATGTTTTCTCTTTTTAAAACAAATTTCTATTTGTAATTATTAAACTCACACTAATCTATATTGTTGAAGTTAACCATGGCAATTAAAAAAGAGTGGTTTCTTGTTTGATGGCTAAAATCTATTAACAAAATTTTTATGCTGGTCTTAAAGGTACATTTCAATTTTTTAAAGAAAGGGTAGAAAACGATGTATTCGTTAAGGCTATGAAGGCTGATTTTGGACCAGGAATACATGACTTTGAATTAAAGTAATTGGGGCCTTGCGGTGTGGATTTGATAAAGTGAAATTTGGGGAATTTAGTTTTGTAAAAGCGGGAAAAAGCTGTCCCCGATCTTCCGGGAGTGGCAACCCAGCCGGAAGATCGGGGATGCCGCTTAAAAAGCGGCGCTGTTAATTACAAAAAGTAGTTAACAGCTAAAAGGCCCGTAATAGACATGGTAATGGTGTACGGTAATGCAAGCACTACCATCCGGCCGTAAGAAAGCCTTATGACCGGAGCAAGGGCCGATGTCAGTAGGAAAAGGAATGCTGCCTGACCATTAGGGGTCGCAACACTTGGAATGTTTGTTCCTGTATTGATTGCAACTGCCAGTTTGTCAAAGTTACGCATTACATCAAGAACTTTGGCAGCTGTTGCCTGAGGCATCCCGGCAACGACATCAAGACGTGCTAGATGCGGATCAGTAAGTTTATCCATCAGAGCCGCTCCGGTTGTTCCTACGTCAGGGATATTTCCAAGCAGGTTAATGAAATGGAGTTTTGTTTCTGAAATATAAACTGTGGCCACAAAAACGTTATCGGATATTGCGGATAGTATACCGTTGGCAATGTAGTATGCCACAAGCTGGGTCTGTCCCTTCAAGCTGAGAACATATTCAATAATGGGATGGAATATGCCCTGATCATGAATAACAGCGACAACAGAGAAGAATACAACCAGAAGTGCGGTGAAGGGGAGTGCTTCTTCAAATGCTTTTCCCAACTGATGCTCTTCAACAACTCCGTTCATGGCGGTAAGAAGAATAATCACAGACAGGCCGACAATTCCGACAGCAGCCAGATGGAATGCCAGCGCAGCAATAAGCCACAGACCAGTCAGAGTCTGGACAATCAGTTTTGTTTTTCCTTTCTGTCCCTGTTTTTCTTCAAGTTCTATAGCTGTTTCAAGCAGGTGTGAGCGAATGTTGCCGGGAAGTTTTGCTCCGTATCCGAAAAGGTGAAACTGCTCGACAGTAATGCAGGTCAATAGACCAACTGCAAAGACGGGCATTGATACTGGCATTACTTCAAGGAAAAATTCAACAAAATGCCAGCCCATTTCTCCGCCGATAAGTAGATTCTGAGGTTCTCCGACCAGAGTACACACTCCGCCAAGTGCGGTTCCAACTGCTCCGTGCATCATCAAATTACGCAGGAAGGCTCTGAATTCTTTAAGATCCTGACGATTTTTTTCTACTACAGTCTGATCGCTGCACAGGTCATGAGCACATTGCAGTGTCTTTCCAGATGCGAATCTGTGGTAGATATTGTAAAAGCTGTAGGCAACAGCAATTATGACAGCTGTTACTGTCAGTGCATCCAAAAATGCTGATAAAAATGCACCAGCTATGCAAAAAAGAAGTGAAATTAAAGTCTTAGACTGAACTCTAACGAGAATACGCGTGAAGGTGAATTGTAGAAAATCTTTCATGAAATAGATACCTGCGACCATAAAGATCAGCAGTAATATAACCTCAAAGTTGTTGAGGGCTTCATGATAGATTGTTTCTGGTGAGGTCAACCCCATAATAACAGCTTCAAATGCGAGTAAACCTCCAGCTGGAAGAGGGTAACATTTTAAAGCCATAGCCAGAGTAAAAATAAATTCAGCAATTAATGCCCAGCCAGCTACAATGGGACCGACGGTGAACATTAAACAGGGATTTAGGATTAAAAAAGCGATAATAACCGCTTTATACCATTTCGGCGCACTGCCAAGAAAGTTGCTCCCAAGTGATTGCAGAAAAGATTGCTGCATCAGTTTCTCCTTATGATTTTGATAGCTGAAAATTGTAGATGATGCCTGTTATCAGGCTTGTCTTGTATTGTATTGAATCAGAAAAGATGAAAAGCCGGAGAAATGTTCTCCGGCTTTTTAAAAACAGCTTAGTAAAGAGATATTAATGCGAATATCATGACTGCCATGTACAGGATGGTCATACCAAATCCTGCTCTGACATAATCTATGGTTTTGTACCCACCTGGTCTCATGATGAGGGCATTAACCTGATGAGTCGGCAATACAAACGTGTTGGAGGCTGCCACCGCTACTGTCAGTGCCGCGATGCGAGGGTCTACGCCTGCATTCAGGGCCATGTTCATAGATAGTGGAACCAGCAGAACTGTTGCGCCAACATTGGAGGCTACTAATGTAAAGAAGGATGTCAGGGCACCGATGACTGTAAGCAGTATAAGTGCCGATGGATGTCCAAGAGCGGCCATGATCGTGTCAGCGATGAATTTTGCAGCGCCTGTATTTTCAAATGCCATTCCCAGAGGGATGAGTCCTCCCAGGAGGAACACAGTCATCCAGTCCACGGACTGGTATGCTTCATCAATGCTGAGGACCTTGGTCAGTATCATACCCAGTGCTCCTGTGAGCAGTGCAATTGAAAGCTGGATATGAAATCCTAAAATCATGGTCAGAGAGATAGCAAGCCACATTAAAGCAAATTTAGCTTTCTCTGTGCGGAGGATTTCACCTTTGACTTCTTCCGTGAAAACAAAGTCAGGTCTATCCTTGAGTAAGTGGAACATTTCCCAGCGGCCATGGAGCAGTATCGCATCCCCTGATTCAAGTTTCATCTCACTTAATCCGCTGATAAACAGTTTTTCACCGCGGAAAATTGCAAGTGGAGAAACCTGAAAACGGTCACGTATTCTTAGTTCCATAAGAGTCTGGCCGACAAGTTCAGAACGTGGAGTGATAAGTCCTTCCATGATTCCTGCATTGTTCGGTGAAAGTTCTTCTGCAAAAGAGCTTAGCTCCTCCTGAAGTTCCCATCCGAAATCTTCAGCCATATGCTGAACGAATTCATGGTGTCCGACAACTGCCAGATGATCACCTGGTCTGATGATTTCATGAGCGTCAGGGGCTATTTTGTGAGCTTTTCCATTGTCACGGGCAATCGCAACTACTGTTGAAAAGTAGATTGGGCGAAGTTCTAAGGCCTGTAGGTTTTTATCACACTTCCATGTTTCAGGGATATGCAGTTCAAACAGAGAACCGATGCCACCGTAAGTGCCATTCAAAAGATCAGACATCGGGCCTGAATTTTCGCTGACATTTTTACTTGGAAGGATAAATCTGCCAAAAATCATAAAATAAACGAGAGCTGCTATTAGAAGTAGAATCCCTATAGGAGTTACGCCGAACATCCCGAAAGGTTCATAGTGCTTACCCCCGACAATCATCAAGTCGTTGAGAAGAATCAAAGGGCTGGAGCCGACCAGAGTCAGGCAGCCCCCGATAATAGCACAGAACCCCATAGGCATGAGCAGCCTTCCAACAGGTACTCCTGTCTGGTTACCGATGCGTTTAGCTGCAGGCAGGAACAGAGCTGCGGCTCCGATATTCTGCATGAATCCCGATATGATAGCCACTGTTCCGGCGATCAGTGTCATAATCCTGGTTTCACTTTTTCCGGCAAACCTGAGTATCACTCTGGCTAAAGTATTCATGACACCGGTCTTATCAAGTCCGGCTCCAATGATGATAACAGCGATGATAGACACGACAGCATTACTGCTTAATCCACTGATTGCCTGTTTAGGTGTAACCAGTCCTAGTAGTGGTAGAAGTACCATCATAATGATACCGACAACGTCTACCCGCACCCATTCGAATATGAAGAGCAGTACCGCAAAAGCCAGTACTGCCATTACTAGAAGAATTTCTGGAGTCATAAGTGTACCTTTTTAATCTAAAGCGCAATGCCGGTCTGCAGGTCTATTTAACCCGCAGCATCGCTCGAGTGTATACCGGTATAGCTTTGTTTGATGATTTCTGAGTGGGGACATCTTCCATAACGTAGCGGTATGCACAGTCATCGCAATGAAGCTGTGCTACAACTGCATCTTCTGAGCCGCTCTTAACAACGTGGGCAAATAAGAGACCTGCTTCTTCTGCCTTAGCAGAGAAACTGGAAATGTTTTCTTCTGATTTGGAACGAAAATTGTTGAAATCTGATCCCTGTTCATCAAGGTTCAATGCCACCAGACTGCTATGTGTCTTTGCGGCCATTTCTACTGCGTAGCTGACTACGTTTCCGGAGAAAGCTGCTCCCTTGCTGACCACAAGAATTTTTCCACCAACTCTTGTGGTCTTTGAAAGATTCTTAACCAGTTTATCATTTTCCTTTTGTGAAGTCGGTGCTTTCTGGCTGCTGAGCCGAAAACGGTTTAACAATGATTTCAAGAAAAGCCCCCTTTCTTTTTGGTCAGTTAATAACTGATCCCGATTAATGGCCCATTTGCCAACGTTA